>JAFGFK010000154.1 GCA_016931135.1 Candidatus Sumerlaeota bacterium
ATCGGCGTCATCTGCGGATTCGGAATCATGATTTCTCCGCAACTCCATTCTGGATATTTCTCTGAGTTCTCTGCGTTCTTTGTGGTTAAATAAAAACAATCTACCCAAAATCTCTGTGGTTGAAAATTAATTATTCGTTTTGTTGCGCCGCCGCAAGCAGTTTGCCGAAAATCTCGAGATTGGGAACAACAAGGTCTGGGTGAGGCGCGCATTTAACCGCGTCTTCTTCCGTCGCCTCACCGGTCAGCGCAAGTACGCCCAAACATCTGGCGCTGCGCGCCATCGCCATATCGGTATAGATACGATCGCCGCACATGGCAAGTTCATTTGGTTCGAGATTATGCCGCTTCAGAATTCCTGTCAGCATTCGATGATCAGGTTTTCCCAACACGGCATGCGGGGTTACGCCTGTCGCCGCCTCGATGCATCGGCAAAAAGACCCGCAGTCAACAAGAACCGTCGGCTGATCGGTAGGGCAGGTGAAGTCCGGGTGAGTCGCAATAAAGGTCTTTCCCTGTGAAATCCACCAGGAAGCCCGGCATAGACGTTCATAAACGAGACTTGTATCAAATCCAACGATGACAGCCTCGGGTTCCTGATTTTCTTCCACTACGTCAAAGCCGTATTTTCTGAATTCTTCCCGAAGGCTTTGCGTTCCGAGAACATACAGATGACGAATCAGGGGAAATTCATCCCGCAAATAATCGATGGCGCATAATGTCGAGGTGAATATCTGGTCTTCACTGGCATGGACGCCCATATCATTAAGACTGATTACATAGTCCTTCACGCTTTTAGAGGAGTTGTTTGTCAGAAACGTATATCCGATCCCGAGATTCTGAAGTTGTTGGAGAAAAGGCTGAGTGAATTCAAAGAGAGTAGAACCTTTATAGATCGTTCCATCCATATCAAGCGTCACGTGGCGGATTTGTTTCAACTTCTGTTCATATTGTGACATAAGGAACGCTCCACGCCTTTACGATATCTTCCGCCGTATGAATTTCTTTCAAAAACTTGATGAGATCGCCCCTGAGCTCGCTCATGATTTCCGGATGTTCTTCACTTATGGAAATTTCCTGATTGGGGGATTTCGAGAGATCGAAAAGCAAATCCCTTATTTCCAGTTCCTTCATTTGTTTTTTCTCATATCCATCGACGGCTTTATCGACAAGATTCCTGTTTCTTTCGCTGGAATAGAGAATGGCGGCGAAGTTATCTTTAACGACTGTAGCGGGAACTCCGGCGCCCTTGAGGTAAGGGGCGCTGACTGCGAAGTCGCGGTGTTTTTGCTTTTTGCCTGAAAGCGCGCCGGCATAAGATTTGCCGTGCGCTGTTTCCGGGATGGGGCATCCGGCGAGTTCCAGAATGGTCGGCATGATATCCATGGGTTGAACTATGGCGGAAATCCTTTTCGGAGACGCGTTTGGAAAGGAAATAATCAGGGGGATGTGGTTGATTTCCTCGTAAAGGGGGATATAGGAAAAGCGTTCGGGGCTGATGAGGGCTTTGCCGATGATGTCATGTTCTCCATGAAGGAATCCATGATCCGTTGTGAAGATTACCGTGGTGTTCTTCAACAAGCCGAGATCCTCTATTTTCTCGAAGAGCCTTCCCACCCATCGATCGACAAGGGTGACTTCCGCCGCATACAGAGCCTTGCAATGCTTCAGCTCATCATCGGAGAGAAAGTCCGTATAAGCGTAACAAGGATAATCGATGACTTCGCCGGTATAACCAGGATCGTATTGATCCACGTACCATTGCGGCGCATCCCAGGGTTCATGGGGATCGAATGTATCCACATAAAGAAGAAATTTGTCGCGTTTGTAATTGTGTTCCAACCACTCGGATGCCGTGTTCATGGTGCGCGCTACAAAGCAATCGGCTTCGCTGCGGCGCGAGGCGATGTTGCGGCGGTGCCGTTGCCGCAGGTTTTCCGGGTTTCTGATCTTGGAAGGATCGCACATTTCCCGCGTTTTTTCAGGATGGGTTTTCCACCGATCTGTTTCCTGGCCCCTTATCCACTCGAACGCGGTAAACCCGCGATCATAATGATAGCCGTTCTCCAGAATATGCGGACAATCGCAAACCATCATGCTCGTATAGCCATGTTTTCCGAGGACATCGGGCAGCACGACCTCATCCGGAGCAAGCGGCGCCCATCCGGCGTAGCTGGCGGTAAAGCGTCCGGTCAAGACATCGCGTCGATTGGGAACAGTGGGAAAACTCGCTGAATACGCCTCATCGAATACGAGGGCATTCGATGCGAAGGCGTCGATATGAGGCGTGCTGATCCAGGGATTGCCATAGCATCCCAGGTGGTCACGTCGAAACGTGTCTGAAACAATCACAATAAAATTCATAAAAATTTCTCCCGAAAATAATTTGAGAATTATCCAGATCAAAAAATCACGAAAAAGGAAATTCTGCCGTTGAATAATATATGAAGCAATGAAGCGCAGCGGAATTATCCCAGGATGCAGCGTCATGGTTGTCTATTTCAGGCATCTTTTCTTTTGAGTTTGTCAGATATTGCCTCCAGTTCCAGGATTCTGGTTGTCAATTTCGTGGCAGCTTCGAGTGATTCCAAATCATCCTTAATATCATCCGAGTTAAAAGCAACGCCTGAAATACCCCGGTTCGCTATAATCATATCATGTTTCAGGAAAAATGAGTTTATTGCCATAATGGCGGCTTCGGCGCCATATTTGCGGGAGACAACAACCGTTCCCCCTATTTTATTCCTCAACTTACCTCTAAGTGACCATGTTCTGTCAATGAATGCCTTCAACTGGGCAGTAACGTTATTGAAATATACGGGGCTGCCCAAAACCATAGCGTCCGCCTTTAATATCTTCGGTATGATTACAGTCTTCATATCATCATTGATTACGCATGTTCCCATTTTCAGGCATGCCCAACAAGATTTACATGGTTCAACAGCATAATCAGATATCTTTATGATCTCTCCCCCAATCTGTTGTTGCATGTAATTCAAAAGATAGTCCGTGTTGCTCTTTTTTCTCGGGCTGCCTGAGATAAAGAGAACCTTCATATAACCTTTTGCCCTCCAATCGATAAACGTTTTTATAAATCGAGAGTTATATCTCTAATACCTTCCCTGCTCCCCCTTCCACATATTTCTGAGTATACAGGGATTTTATTTGCGGGATGTATTGAGTACAATGAGTAGCGCAGATCAAATCCAGGTTCTTCAGGGAATCCGGCTTGTTTCCATGAAACCCGCCTATGATGCCATAAACCTTTCCAAATTGTGACGCTGCTTCCAGGATATGCTTCATTTTGGGATGGGAGCATCCTGCAATGACCACAATCCCCATTTTTGTTTCAACGCAGAGGGATTGTTCGATTTCCTCCAATTCCCCTGTGGAGTATATTCCTTCGTAGATTTCAACGGGATTTTCAACCGCGACAGATTCCCTGGCATTCAAGACCCCACGAAAAGAAGGAGGCAGCCAAACCTTGACATCGCTGTTTTGTTCAAGAAAAGCGGACAAACCGCCGGTATGATCAAAATGAGCATGAGAAATAAAGACATCTGAAATTTCTTTTGGATTTATACCCAGCTTTTGCATATTGGAAATCAGGATAGGTCCATTGGCGCCTGTATCAAAGAGGATTTTCCTCCCGCCAGCTTCTACCAATGCGGAAAATCCCCAGTCAGCCTGCAGGTCTTCCCTCAATGTCGTATTGTCATAAATAATTGTAATTTTCATAATATACCCACCTTGCATACGTCTTTGAATAAAAGAAATTGTTATATGTTTATATATTAATCAAGGCTAAATTTTGGTCGAAATGCGCTCGGAATGGCGCGCATCATTTTACCGAGAAGAAGAGGCGCATCTTGACGTTGTTATGAGCAAAACAGCTCTGGGATTCATTCCTCGAAAGTCTGAATGGGTGGGATATTCCTTACTGGCTGCGGCGTCGGGGAAGGCGGATTTATATATGCGTCCTGGGGGAATCGCTCTCCGCTGCCAGAAGATCGCCCAGCAGGGCGCGCCCGGGCGACCTGACGCAGGTCAGGTTGGCTTTGCCCTCCACGATCCGCTGCGTTTCCAGGATTTCAAACAGGGCTTCCGCCACATCCGGATCACGGCTGATCTCCGTCATCGCCTTGCCAACAATGGCGGGTCGAACGGCGGCTGCCTTGCCGAATTCAACCGCAGCCTGGCGTTCGGCTGCGCTTGTGATGACGCTCACCTGGTTCGCTCCATCCTGCTTGATCGCTGCCGTAACCTGGCGCAGTCGGTTGACTACCTTGCTCTCGATCTGTCGGATCATCTCCGGATCACGGAAATGAACCTTGCGAATATAGGTCGATCCAAGTTGATAACCCCATTCATTCGATTTGGGCGTAACCTCCTCACGCACGGTACGGCTCATGGCGTGTCGATCAACCAGCATCATCGCAAGGGGCAGGTTGCTCAGGCATCTGACAGTAGAGTTGCCGACATTCGCTGCGAGCGATCCGCGCGGATCGATGTTTTTGAAAAGGTAATCTACGGGATCACTGATGAACATCTCATACCAGATACCGATGCCCATAGGGGCGCCCTCTTCCGAGTTGACCGGCTGGCTTCGCAGGTACGCCTGATCGATGCGCATGTCCGTGACATAGCAGCGTCCCATCCAGTTAACCAGCAGCGCCTTCCAACCCAGTTGACGCCAGAGGAACCATATTCCAGGCTCTTTCAATACGCCGATGACTTTGCCGAACAGCACGTAAACATGGCACCGCCGTTCGCGCACGATCGTATAGACTCCCAGGAGCCGCGCTATTCCCAGTAGTATCGGCTCGCCGATCAGGAAGCATGCAAAGGATATGCCGCTGAAAAGGAGCGTATTCATGATTTCACCTCCTCGATGATACGGCTTGCCCTGGAAAGCATCTCCAGTTTGACATTCCTCACATAGGAATCAAGGGACGCCTTGCCGCTGCGTTTCAGATCCGCAAGCTGAGCGGTTAAACGCTGCAGGGGTTCAACTTCCGCCTGGGCTTTAAGAGTCTCGATCTCCACTGCGCGTTTCGACTGGACAATCCGCTGATCCGCTGCGGCTGTCGCCAGGCTGATGTCTGAAGATACCTGGTTATGCGCCGTGTTGATAGCTGCCAGAGCCGATTCGACTTCCGGCGGCGGATCGATGCCCGTGATGAGCGAAGCGTCGAGCCTGATGCCGTAACGCGCCTGGGAGCGCTCGCATTCGCGATCCATGTGTTCGTTCAGATCACGCAGGTTTTTACGAAGGTCATTGATGGAAATGCCTTCCACGGAAGCGGCGTCCGCCGTTCCCTGCGTATTTTTATTCACCGGGGCGTCGAATGTCGCGATCCTCTCCCGGAGCACGGAAACAAAATAGCCCATGACATGCGCGATGGGATTGGTCACGCCGAAAAAGTAGGCGTACAGATTCCGCTCGGAAACCTGGTAACGAATCTGTCCGGTCAATCCCGTGTTCAAATGATCTTTTGTCACCGCTTCCAGAACAGTTCCATTTCTGTTTGCGGTGGGCGTTTCCGGATCATAAGCCATGTTGACTGTTTCGACGGCTATGGACGCCTTGTACGCCCTTTCCCAGGGCAACTTGAAGTAAGGACCTCCAGGCATGATCACCTTGACCTGGGGGAAAGAGTATCGTTTCTTCTCATCCAGACGTAGCATACTGGCAATCGGATCGTCAAGGGTTGTGAGATTTTTGAGCCTTTGGGCGCGACCGAATACCGTCTTCACGGCGCGCTCGTTCTGTTCTACGGTGTAAAAGCCAGCCAGGATGAATCGCGCGAACGCCCATGCCAGAAAACCATAAATCACTCCATGTATCACATTCATACGCGCCTCCCCTGTTTCATTTTGATAAATTCGTTTCCCGTGAAGAATACTCCTCTTGCATTGCTTTCAAATCCGACAAAACTTATAAAATCGGAATAGTTCCGAAGTCAAGGAGTCTTTCCAATATTCATTTACTCGTAAAGATTCCAGGAAGCCCTAACTTTGCTGATTCCGAGCAGCGAATCGGGAAGCCATCCCAGAAGACAATGAGTCTGCCTGTCCCTTGCGGCAAATGCTCCCTCCCCATTCGGGGATATTGCCCCTGCGACTAAAGGTGAATTGTAATCGAGGTCAATCTCATCGCGCAAAATCTCGACATTCCAGGAGCCTCTTTCTCTTTTCGCTAAACGGACGGAGTCTCCCATCTCATTCGATGCAAAACCAAAAAATATCCATGGAATATTATTAACCGGGTCCATCAATAAAACGGGGGCGGTATGGGCGTCAAGTAATATGGAATCCACGATCTCCGGTGAACTCCAGGAAGAACCGTTATGGGCGCGATAGAGCGCTTCAGTAATGTAATTGCCAGAACCCAGAGATGATGTTTTTCCATAGGCTGCCAGGGTTCTGGAGGTGAAGGCGTCTATCTCCAGCGTGGGGAACATATAACTCTCCTGATCACCGGAGGCGTCGAGTATGCTGGAGTTCCATGTGGAACCGTCATATTGCAGCTCGATGAGTTGGGAGGGAAATGTCCCTTTTATGAAAAGGACGCGTGGATACCCTGTTTGGGGATCGAAGCTGATCGCAGGCGATCCCGAGGGAGTCAAGAGAGAAACAGCCTCTGATTCCCAGGTATTCGGCGCAGTGCGCCGGGCAAACCATACCTGGCTAATATATCTAAAGACAATACAGATTTCCCCCGAAAGAGGATCTACAGCGACCTTGGGACATGAATATCCGCTTGAACCCGGTATGATCTCTTCTGAATAGCCGGATTCTCCGGGAATGGAAAGAACGAGACCATCCGTACGTTGGAAGAGAACCCAGGGTTTTGCGCTTCCATCGGGGAAAAAAAGCGACGTATCGTATCCCGAGTTTTCCGACGTATCCAGTATGGTTTTGGGAAATTCGCCTTCCTCGAGATGGGTCAGGATCGGATGTTTTTTGGCTTGATCCTGATACGCGAGCCAGAAATCCGCGGATGCGTTCGGCGCGAATCCCGCGCTCGGATAAAAACCGGGATTTGCCCAATCCCTCACCATGGTAGTTGTATAAGATCCCGGGGCGTAAGTGAACGCCTCCAGGGTTCCATTCGTTCCATCAAGGATTTCGACCATCGAGCCATAAGCTGTTCCTGAGGGAGAAAAATCAATCGATGAATTAGTTTTGGATGGACCCATGGTCTCCGGCGTCCATGAAACGCCGTCATATCTCGATAACATGAAATGATCGGATTTGATATAAAAAGCGATGGCGCGATCTGACAGGGGATCCGTTGCAATGTCGCGAAGATAACAATCCGTATCCACGCTTTCCCCCACCCAACTGCCGGTATCCTTAGTATAAACCGTTCCGTAGCCTCCCGTAATATGTGGTATTTTGGATCCCCCTTTAAGGGCGTAAGTGATAGATCCGGAAGAACAATAGCTGATAACGGTTTCCGTGAACCAGGAAGATCCGGTGCGCCGCGCAAAGCGCAGGTCGCCGTTAAAGTCATAAGTCAATCCGATTTCTCCCGTATCCGGATTGACCGCAGCATCGAGATACTGTCCAGCTATATCGTACTGCCCTCCATCCACTTTCACTATGGAATAAGATCCGGGGGCGTTCCGTTCGGCGAAGTGAATCTTGGGGGAGCTGCTTGAAGGATCGTTGCTTCCGCTGAATGCAATTCCCAGTTTGCCAGAACCCGGAATAATCAGCGCCTTCATGCAAAAAAAAGGGTGATCCCAGGAGATGGCGAAATTTTCATGAATCCACGAGTTGCCGCTTTTCATGGCTACGAAGATTCCGCTATCAAAAGAGCTGGTTATATAGACGATCGTGGGCTCGTTTGTAGTGGGATCATAAACCAATGAAATATCATAAATAAGATCGTCAGTCTCCGCAACCACCTCATAATTCCACAGGGCGCCATCGTAGATAAAAAGCGTGATTTCTCCCTCCGTTGTGACCGCCGCTATTGCGGGGAAACCGTTATGAGGCTGAATCGCCAAGGCGGTCTCTCTTCCAACGCCGCTTTTCTCGAATCCCTCTGCGATCGTCACCTGGTTATAGGATTCTGCGAAGGCGCTCAGGGCAAGCGACAGAAATAAGATTGAGCCAAGAGCGAAGAATTTTCCGCATCCCCCGAATTTTGAAAAGAATGAAAGTTCTTTCATGGTTACCCCCCTTTTTCATTTTTTTATCATATAACCTTTTTCGCCTTTAACTTGACCGCTGTTCCATAGACAAAGAGTTCGGCTGCCGCCTGCATGATGGAGGAGGTCGTGAAGCGAACGCAGACAATTCCATCCGCGCCCAATCTTCGGGCGTCTTCGATCATCCTGTCTATGGACTGTTCGCGGGATTCGGCAAGGAGCTTGGTATATTCGTCGATTTCGCCCCCAACCACATTGCGGAAACCGGCGAGGATATCCTTGCCGATATGCCGGGCGCGCACGGTATTTCCCTTGACCAATCCCAGGGTTTCCGTGATTTCATAACCCGATAATTCGTCTTGAGTCGTAATAAGCATTCCTGTCACCTCCCTTAGTAACGCAAATTCAGAAGTCCAATCCTGTAAAAATCCGCGCCTTACTTTTCCACATCTCTGGAATAACGATCGTCCTTCGTTTTCGCCATACGTTCCCGCAACGCCTTGATAAACAGTAATCCAAAACCCAGGATCGCCACAAGGCCGATGATTCCCAATGGAAAAGCCGCTATAAAACCAATGATGGTGGCGACAATCCAGATAATCGCCACGACAATCAGTATGGCATACGCCGTTTTTTCCATGCCCGTCACCTCCCTGTTCATGCAATGGATCATTTCGATAAAAAAGACTTGAATAAACATTGCCTGGTTAGGTTCTATAGTCGCATTCTGGAATTATTGTCAAGATGAAATCCGCCCGGATTCCAGCAAAATGTAATAGGGACATGAATGGCGCAGCCCTTTGTAAAGATTCCGGCAGTCATTGTTCCAGCAATTCCAGCAATGTGCGAGGCATCTGAAATTCCGGGAAGTCCTTACGTACTTTTTTCAGATAAACCATCGCCCTGTCTTTTCTTCCATGCTGCATCTCGTAATACGCCCTTTCGGAAAGCATTCTTCCAACAGTATTTTCAATGATATCAATATACGCGTTCCTGTTTGATGCAATCCTGATTGAGAAATCCGGATCAGGGGCGGGTACATAGACATTTCCTTCAACAACCTTATAAAAGAACAAATGAGGAACGAGATTACATCCCTCCGGAAGAATGAATTCTCCCCTGTTCATCTCTTTATCGATCAACTCGGGCGCTATAAAGAAATCCCTCTCCTTTATGTTCGTTGAAATGAGATTTGTCATAATGGCGCGAAACAAGGTTTCCAGTTTCTTGGCGTCAACCTTATCTTTATCATCTCTTTCGAATGGTTGAAGCGCAACCAGGAACTGGTTCACTTCATTTCTCACGCCTGAAAGAACTTCCGGATCGAAACTATCCATCTGGTTGTAATACCAGGATCTTCTCAATAACTCCTTGTCAATAACGGTAATGCCGCGCCTGGAAGAATCATCAGCGTAGTAAGATGATTGGTGAATCCCACGATTTTCTTTTCGAATGAAGATAAATGATCGAGGCAGTATTTTATCGCGTAAACAAATACGCCAACAGCAATACTGCAGTAAATAGCCGCAAGAATGTTCAGTTGGAAGATTTTCGTGAAAGGAAGCGGAATCAGGGAAAACAGAAAACCCGCCATCGTAAAAAGTGGAGTTACAAGATAATAATATCTTTTCAACAATATCATAAATTACGGGCGCTAACGGCGTCTATTTGTTCATTTATCTCTATTAAACCGACTGTATGATTGTATGAGCCGCAGAATCAAGGATAATATTTCCATGCCCTCCCTGTCAGATTATTTTAGCGTATTTTCCTTGCAAAGTGATATTCAGGATACTATGACAATAACAAATTCAGTCAAAACGGTGATTTTCTCAATAAGGGAAAAACGCAGACGCAATTAATTTTTATGGAAAATCAGGAGTGAGTCTTATTTCTGCGATCAGACAATTCCCACTAAAATGGAGGATATGATCCATGAGATATGAGGGAAAGAGAAATAGAACAGTACGATCAATAGCGTGGAGCATGACATTTTTCATGATTGCCGGCATGGCGCCTGTATTGGCGCAGGAATCCGCCGCTTCCCGAGGTTTTCACCAGGCGATCTTTATCGATGCCCTTGGCCAGGAACTGACCTCAAGCCATTATGCTGAAAAGGGCATGGAGAAAATTATGCGGGCAGATTTCAACGCCATTTTTGTCCAGGGACGTTACTTTGGAGAAGTCTTTTACAATTCCATCATCGAGCCCCGCTCTTCCCGCATCGATCCCATCTATCCCGACCCCCTTTACGACATCATCCACAAAGCCCACAGCAATTCCATGAACAAATCCATCAAGGTCTTCGCCTGGCTCGATATCCTGCCGTGTCATTCCGGCATCATCAGCGCCATACCGCCCATTGGCAACATCATGCAACGACGCCCCGACTGGCTTATGGAAAATGACAAAGGCGGGAAAATGGATCACGACAAGATGTTTTACATCGATCCGGGCATCCCGGACGCGCAGAATTACATCGTTACCATGATCACCGAAGTCGTACACAAATACAATGTTGACGGAATTCTCCTCGATAACATACGCTATCCCGATGACGGCTTGAACTGGGGTTACAATCCGCTGTCGCTTGCCGAATATTACAGGGATACGGGATTGACGGAACGCCCGCTTACCTACGATCCCCGGTTTTGCGACTGGAGAAGGGCGCAGCTCACAAGCCTGATGGAAAAAATACGCGAGAAGGTCAAATCCATCAAACCGGATGCGCAGATATTCATCGGCGGTATTGCCTGGAGCTCCCCGGATTCCTGGGGATGGGATTTCAAGAACTCCCCAGCCTATTCCCTCGTGTTCCAGGATTGGCTCGGATGGATGGAAAAGGGACTTGTTGATGGAGTGGTTGTCCATACCTACAAACAAGCCCCCCAGCAAACCCCGGAATTCAACCAATGGCTGGAATACCTGGTTACTCAAAAAGGCAAAGGCAAAATCCTGTGCTCCATCGGTGGATTCTTCAACTTCACACAAGCTATCATCTCACAAATCAAGTCCGTGCGCGTGAAGGAATTGGATGGCGTCGCATTATATTGCCAACGCATACCATCAAAAGACAGCCCGGAACTCCTTTTTCAGATACTTCCCACAACAGCCTTTTCCCCCAAACTCTTCAGAATCCCCAAATCCGGCATCACATACGCGCCAATAGAAAAAGTAACGCCTACGCCGGAAGAACCAACAACGCCCACGCTTTCCATGAGCGTGGCAAGTACGGAAACGCTTTTATTGACGCCCACTCCCTCACCCACCCCGATGGAATATGTGACCCTTCCGATTACGGCGGGACTCCCCTCGCTTCCCAATCTTGCCGAGCTGATTACGCCTACGCCCGTTGTGACGCCGATTGCCCCAACCCCCACCAAAGTCGTCGAAAAAACCACGCCATTCGGAGAACCTCCCGCAATTTCTGAAAGAACGCCTTCCCCTTCGGATAAACCTGACGTCAAAACTCCCACTCCCCTTCCCGATATTCTCTATGCCACGAAGCAGTGGGACAACATCTACCTGAAAAACGGCAGCGCCATCAAGGGAAAGATCATAGAAGAGGTTGAGGGCAAGGCGACCATCGAGACGTCCAAGGGATTCATCATGACCCTGCCTGTAGCGGATATAGAAAAAGTCGTTCAATACCGTTAAAAAGCGAAAAATCCCGTAAATCCTTGATATTCGGGGAGATATTCATGCCCGGATTCGATGATCATTTCTGGATGAAAGAGGCGCTTGTGGAGGCGGAGAAAGCCGAACAAAAGGATGAAATTCCCGTGGGCGCCGTCATTGTCCTCAATGATGAATGCATTGCCCGGGGACATGATTTAAGGGAGACATCCGGGGATCCGACAAACCACGCGGAGATGATTGCCCTTCGCAAGGCGGCGAAAAAAATTGGAGGCTGGAGGCTGTGCGATTGCGAGATGTATGTAACGCTGGAACCATGCCCCATGTGCGCGGGCGCCCTGATCCTGTCGCGAGTCAAACGGCTCGTTTACGGCGCGCCGAATTTGAAATTCGGGGCAGTTGGTTCTCAATGTAACATCCTTTCCCTATCCGGATTCAATCACAAGGTGGAGGTGACGCCCGGTATCATGGCGAAGGAATGCGGGGCGATATTAACCCGATTTTTCAAGAATAAAAGGAATGAAATTCAGGGTTGACGCGGGGGAAATGAAAATAGTATCAAATTCATCGGTTTTTTGAAAAGAAACAGGTAAAAACCAAAAAACTGCGGAGAGGTGTCCGAGGGGTTGAAGGAGCGCGCCTCGAAAGCGCGTGCGCCTCTAAACCGGGCGCCGCGGGTTCAAATCCCGCCCTCTCCGCCATTTCTTTTATTACATAGAAAAGAAAAATCCCTCGGAGCGACTACCCCACAGGCGTAACAAAAACGGGCAGCTTTTTTCTCTGTTTCATCGATCATTTCCGGAATTATGAAAGCGCCGGATATTCCTTATCAATAGTTGCTAATATATAGTGATAAACTGATAGAAGAAACCATAAAACCTTTCAGGATAATTATGGCTAATTGCTTTAAACTCAATGGATTAAAGTAATAATACTTTCAGGCATATAACTTGCTTAAATCAATAAGTGAATTAAAGTATATTTTAATAAGTGATATTATAAGTTCAATAAAAACAAATATATGAAGTTAATTTGATTATGATTCAAGAGATTACAAAACCAATTATTGTTTCCAGCGACTATGCAAATAATTTATCAATATTTGATGAGGATTTCAAAACATTGGAACGCCTTATCAATTTTATCACAGCCTCCATACTTCTCCTGTTGTTTTCTCCATTTATGCTCCTCATTTCGCTTATATTATTGCTTTTTGACGGTTGTCCCATTTTATACAGGGGAAAAAGGGTGGGCAAAAACGGGCGACTCTTCACAATGTACAAATTCCGTACCCTGTATGAAGGATCGGAAACAAGGATTGGCGGAAAACTCATGAAGGACTCGGAAGGTTACATCACGCCGATCGGGCATTTCCTCCGTTGCCTCAAACTGGATGAGCTCCCGCAACTCCTGAATATCATAAAAGGCGATATGAACTTTGTGGGACCCAGGCCTGTCCGCCCCCTTATGGCTGTGGAATATGAATCCAAGTGCAAGGATTACAACCAGCGTTTCATGGTAAAACCGGGATTGACCGGTTTGGCGCAGCTGCGGGGAGGATATTATTGCCCTGCGAAACGCAAGACTCGCTATGACCTTTTTTATATCAAAAAACGATCTTTCATTCTGGACGCCAAGCTTCTGGCTCTCACCGCCATCAAGATGATCTGTTCCCCGAACTGCCTGAAAATGGGAGACAGACCCATTACAGCAATGAAATCATCCGAAGCAATAAAAGCGTGTGCGCCGCTGGAAGCGAGGTTTCCGGCTGATTGAACCCTTAACAACTTCTCACAGGAGAAGGAGGAAAGGAAAATGGGAAACAAGTTGAAATGGTTCTTATCATACGGGAGAATGAATCTTTTATTTTCAATCATAATCCTGTTATCGGCGCAGATCGCCTTCGGGGAGGCGTCCCTCTCGATTACGCCCATCACATGGAACGTAGTGGGACTTCACCACAACAAACCGCAGATCGGACCGGATACTTTTCCGGTTGGCGTCCGGATCACAAATACGGGAAACGAAACCGCAACCAATGCGCAAGCGCATTTTATCTGGGATAGCAACAACAACTATATCAAGCTGCATCCGAACACGCCTTCCACCCTCTCCGGCGGAAACCTCGAACCGGGACAGAGTCGCGATATTCATTTTTACGTGATCATTACAAGAAACAAAAACGCCTATTCAAAAGCGAGGCGTTACCATATTACCGCAACCGCCGATGGAATTGGAGTTGTGAGCACCCCCGTTCCCCGTGAAATATACGTCATGAAACTGGTCCCGAATGACAGTAACGCTATAGTGGAAATTTACGGAGAACAGGATCTTTATGTCGGCAAAGTCTATAAATATGTCTTGCATAGTCATATTGCTGCAGGAAGCGTTCAGGCGCAGCATCACGCCTTTTTCCCGGAAAACATATTCCGCATTATATCCACAGAGGTATTCTACTCCGAGCCGACAGGGGTCTATTCCGACAAATTATACGCCGACGCTTGTGGATGGGACAACAATCCACTGAACAGGAGAACGTATCTTTCCTGCATAGGACCCTGCGAATTCGAGGGATGTAAAGTCGGCGGCGATGTCATCTCAACTTATACCGTGCAACTGATAGATTCCGGTTCAGCCAATATTACCACCCTGCTTCACAACTTGGTGGGCTCGCAATACCATTACAATGCGGATTTCGGAAGCGCGTACAATATCCTGCCGATCGAGGCGGTATATCCCCCCACCATTTCAGGACATATCTTCAATGACCTGAATGGAAACGGCGCGCAGGAAATCCATGAACCAGGGCTGGAAAATATCGAAGTTTTGGTAACAGCCGCCAATGGGGAACTTTTCGTATTATATACCAACTCCAGCGGCGACTTTTTCACGCCGGTTTACGCCGAAGGCGAAACCACTGTGGATATCATAGAAAATACCCTTCCCGAGGGGAGCGTGATGACGACGGGCTCGGATCCCCAGGTTGTGATCGCCATCAATGAAACCAACTCCCCTACTGAAACCGTTGGTTATCAGCAACAGGGAACCGTAACAGGGCATATTTTCAATGATGTGAATGGAAATGGAATCCAGGATACCGGAGAGCCCGATCTTGCAGGCGTGACCGTCAATATTACCGACAGCCAGGCTCAAATCCACGCCATCGAGACAGACGGATCCGGTAACTATTCCATCGCCATTGCCATCGGAGACACGGAGGTGGATATTGACGATGCGGACGCCGATCTTCCACCCGGACCTTATCTTACAACAGGCATCGATCCCATTTCTTTCATACTCCTTCCTACTCAGATCGTTATCAATCCACCGGCGGGCTATCAACAGAGAAACGCCCTCATAAGCGGAATCATCTGGGAAGACCTGAACGCCGATGGAGGAATCGGAGCGGACGAACCGCGATACCAGAATCTACCCGTCACCCTAACCGGCGCCGGCCCGGATGGCGCCCTGGGAACTGGGGATGATATAACCCTTATCCTGAATACGAACTCGAGCGGAGCTTATTCTTTCGAAAGGCTCCCCGGCAATCCTTACATGGTTGATATCGACAATGCCTTGATTCCGGCAACGCATATTTTGACGACAACCGGAGAACCTTTGAGCGTCACTCTCGCGCCAGGAGAGGAGAGAATCGATGCGAATTTCGGTTATGTATCGGCAGTATTCAGGAAAAAAGCGGCAGTCCTTTGGAGCGATATCAACGCCCGGGGGATTCTCGATGTAGGCGACACCCTGGCATACGAGATCGAAATCACCAACCCCTCTCCCACCACAGGCTTTACAATGGACATCAGAGATGCGTTGCCATCCGGGCTGGCGGGTCTTGATTATCTTTCCGTACCTGATGGTGCGGACATTACCGCATCCAATTCTTCCCTGGTTCACATCGAGAATCTTGCGCTAATTCCGAAATCTACGGAAACGATCATTTATACCTGCATTGTGACAAGAGACGCGGTTAACGGTTCCATCATTGTGAACACCGCAACGGGCGACCTGAATGATGACGGTTTGGCGGAATTCAGTGAAACAACCTCCACCGATCCCGTAACCAATACGGAAACGCCCCCCTCCCTGGGAGATTATTGCGGACAGATTTACGTAATACTGCCCGAAGCCGGAGATGGCAAGGGGGGACACGATGGAGACCACGGTCCTGCGCTTGACGCCCAGTTGTATTACCCCATGCAGGCTGCAACGGACGCTTACAATAATGCGTATGTCGCCGACTATTCCAATCATGTGGTTCGCAAGATCGATGGGCAGAGCGGCGTCATCATCACCATAGCGGGAATTCCTCATGTAAGGGGATATTCCGGGGATGGCGGTCTGGCGGTTGAAGCAACGCTGGGGCTCCCCTCGGATGTCTGGGCAAGGGGAACCAGCCTCTATATCGCCGAGCTAGGGAATTCCGTCATACGGAAAGTCGATCTGATCACCGGCGTCATATCAACTGTCGCCGGAAATGGAACCGAGGGATATACCGGCGATGGCGGATTGGCGACCGACGCCCAGCTCTACCGCCCGCGCTCCGTTTTTGTCGATGTCGCAGGGAACATATATATCGGGGATACCTTTAATTATTGCATTCGCAAGGTGGACGCTTTGACAGGAATCATAGAAACCATTGCGGGAAACGGAACGGCAGGACATACGGAAGACGGACAACCGGCTCAAGGCTCTTCCCTGGAATGGATTCATGATGTCGTAACGGATATGGATGGCGTTCTGTATTTCAGCGAGCAGGGTCCTTACAACATCATCCGCCGGATTGTCGATGGGCGGTTGGAAACGGTTGCCGGGCAATATGGTTTCGGTTCTGTAGAATTCTGCGGTCCTTCCCAGGAGTCTCAACTGAACAAGCCCTATTCCATCGCCTTCGACACATACAATAATCTCTATATTGCCGATCAGAATAATCACAAGATATTGAAGATCGAGGCGCAGACTGGATATCTTCATACCATAGCGGGAACCGGCGCCGCGGGATACAATTATGACTTTTGCCTGGGCGTTTACGCCCTTTTGAATTATCCCACAGGCGTTGCCGTTGGCTCCGACAATGTCCTTCATATCGTGGATCGCTATAATCACCGCATCAGAAAGATCGATCTGGAAGACCTGCGCAATACAGGGGAATTCCCGGGCGCTGAAGCGGGTAACATCGAGACCATCGCCGGAATGGGCGTTTACGGCTTTGACGGAGACGGAGTTGACGCCAGGTATCATCTCCTTTCCCACCCCGGGGGCATAACGATCGATGCGGATGGGAACGTGATTCTCGCAGACAGGTCCAACCATCGCGTGAGAAGGATTTATACCTCCTGGTATTTAAAAACCCTTGCAGGATCGGGATTCTATCGCGGATATTTCGGCGACGGGGGACCTGCCACGCTCTGTACCATGAATTTTCCCACAGACGTTGCGATCGATGCAGGGGGAAATATCTATGTTTCCGATCAATACAATAATGTGATACGCAGGATCAGCGCCACAGGAATCATAACCACGGTCGCCGGCACGGGAACCGCAGGTTTCAGCGGCGATGGAGGTTCTGCCGTTTCAGCCGAATTGAATTTTCCGGATGGGCTGGCTCTTTCCGGAAACCTGCTGTATATTTCCGACCGATACAACCACAGGGTAAGAATGATGGACATCGTCAGCGGAATCATCACCACGGTTGCGGGAAATGGAATGGCGGGACAGGGAGGGGAACTGGTGGATGCGCTAACCACTCCCCTGGATACGCCGCGGGGATTGGCTGTAGCGGCGGATGGAAGCGTTTATATCGCCGCATTCGGCGCGCAGAAGGTTCGCAAGCTGGCTCCGGATGGACTTATTACCACAGTCGCGGGAAACGGATGGGCGGGTTATGAAGGCGACGGCGGGCTTGCGATCAATGCCCGGCTCAATCAGCCAGTGGATGTTTGTCTTGACACAACCGGTACGCTTTTTATAGCAGATTATAGAAATCATGCAGTAAGGAAAGTGGATGCGGTAACGAGTTTAATTACAACCGTCATTGGCGTTCCTGGAGCGCCGGGATATGCCGGAGATGGAGGGGCGGCTTCCGCAGCGCTCTTGAACTATCCTGTCAGCATCGCCTTCAACCATAACGGCGATCTGTACATATCAGATCGAATGAATCACGTAATCCGGGTGGTGGGTCATTAGACGGCGCCGCCAAAGTCCCCGGAAAAATGATTCAGGCTTCACTTTTAACTTGCGGAAAAAATCCCAGCCAAGCATCTTCCTTAGATAATTGCATGAAGAAATTCACTTGGTTTGGAAGAGAAAAAGAATGGGTGGGGTGAGTTTGGATCATTACAGAAAATTTTTCAAGACTATTGTCTTTCCCGCCGTGTGTTTATTGTTTCCGGTGATTTTTCCCGCTTGCGCCGGAAAACACTACAATCCCTATGGAAAAAAACAGGATATTCCTCCAGCCAGTTACGAGGGACGTATCAAGAATCGCTACTACGCCTCGGATCGTTTCGAGGAGCCCACAAAACCGTCTGTCGAAGAATACCGCATGGAAGGGAAAAAATTCCCTCCCGAAGCCCAGATAGAACTGATCGAGGATACCACGCTGTTCCCGGAAAACGCCGGATACCTCCTGGGACCGGGCGATGTGCTGGAAATCATCTATCAGCTGCGGTATGTGAAGCAGGAAGAAGATTATAAAATCACCCTTCAGGATGAGATCGATATCGAGTTCTTCTTTACCCCTACCCTGAACAAACGATGCACGGTGCGCATCGATGGAAAAATCTCCGCCCCCCTGGTGGGAGACATCGACTGTTATGGAAAAACCGCGGAGGAAATCAAAAAGGACCTGATCGAGAAGTATTCCGCCATTCTCAAGGAACCGGAAATCAACATTTATGTGGTGAAATCCAACTGGGCTGTTGAGGAATTGAAACGCGCCATCACGACCGCGCCGCGCGGGCAAAGCCGCCTTGAACCAGTCAGACCCGATGGGTACATCTCCCTTCCCCTGATTGGCGATGTCCTGGTTGGCGGATTGACGGTTCCCCTGGCAAGCCAGTCGATCCGGGAGAAATATCAATCCATCGGCGTCATGGATGTCGATGTCACGGTGGTTCTCCTGGAGGCGAAATCCTCCGTAGCTTATGTGATAGGTGAAATCCTCAATCCGGGACCTATCGATGTTCAAGCAAGAAACGACGTATGGAGAGCCATAGCAAGCGCCGGGGGATTCACCGAAAATGCGGACAAAAACCATGTGATTGTCGCCAAAACAAAAGGGAGCAGCGAGCAGCGCTTTGTCTTTGACTTCGATCTCTGGAGAAGCAAGCTGGAAAGTTCCGAGAATACCATGATCCGGCGCGGCGACGTCATATATGTGCCCAAGAAAAAAGACACCTTCATATACATCCTGGGAGCAATTGAGAAACCCGGGCGGTTCAAGCTGGAATCGGACACCATGATGACCGTCAGCCAGGCGTTGTCCGTAGGGGGCAAAATCGATTCCGGCGCCAACGAGGGACAAGTCCTTGTTCTTCGCCGTACGCAACAGAACGAACCGATTATTCTATCCGTGGATACAAAGGCTCTGTTCAATCCGAAAAATTACAAGGATGAAAATGATTACCCCCCGAGGGATCCCGTTCTCCAGGAGGGGGATATTGTATATGTACCGAACAGATTCGTAGGAAATCTGGACAGCTTTGCCGAGGCATGGTTTAAAAACGGGATTTGGACTATCATCCCATTCAGTATAGTGGCTGGGATTTAAATCATTCATGCGGTAGAACCATGGCAGATTCTGAAAATCAAAAGGCGCCCATCACTTATCAACAGGAACAGCTGGACCTCCATGCCTTTCTGCTCCTTCTGGGCATGAGGAAGAATTTCATCCTGGTATGCCTTTTCGTGACGGTAGTCATCGTGATGATTGTATCGCTTTTATCCCCCCGTCAATACGAGGCGACTGCGAAGATATGGGCGGAACCTCCCCGGGAGGTCAACCCTTATCTCCTGGAACAAAGGTCCCAGGAGGATCGCCGCATGTTCCTGGAAACCCAGAAGGAAATTGTGGTGAGCAACTCCGTCGTTCGGAAAACCCTCGCCGATCTGGCTAAAAAACCGGAGGATTCCATCAGCCAGAAAGAGATCGATCAGTTTCTCAAAGCCATCAAGATTCAGACGCGAGCGAGCATGAAGAAAAACATATTTGCAGGAAACGGGATCGGAGAATCAGGGGTATTTTTCATAACCGTCCGTTCTTCTCATCCGGAAAAAGCGAAGGAATCCACCAATACCCTGGTGAATAACTACTTGAGCACTGTCGCCGAGTTGAGGATTGACCGCGCCAAAATCGCTACAAACATTTTTGAAAATACGGTATCGGAAACCGTCGAGAGCCTGGAAAAAGTCCTGCAATCCCTGGTTGACTTCGAACACAAGACAGGGAGTCTCCTCCCTGAACTTCTCAACATCGACAAACCTTCGATACGCGTATTCGATGAACTTCCCTCCATCAGGAAGGAATACGAACTGCAAAAGACAGACATCGCCAAGAAACAGCATTTCATTTCTTCCCTGGAAAAATCCCTGAATGAGAAAGGGGAAATCCCGATCCCTATGGATATGATCGTTTCCGATCCCACCATCACGGTGATCAAGAATCAGCTGGCGACTCTTCACTTCAAATTGAACGAGTTGGAACCTTTTTATACCGACGAATCCAGGAATGTCTCAAGTTTGATGAAAGAGAT
Organism: Candidatus Sumerlaeota bacterium; assembly: GCA_016931135.1. Classification (GTDB taxonomy): domain Bacteria; phylum Sumerlaeota; class Sumerlaeia; order MWCT01; family MWCT01; genus JAFGFK01. The sequence goes on from JAFGFK010000154.1 coordinate 20,560, forward strand.
CGAAAACACCGAGAATTCCCTCAAACGGGAAATCAAGCTGATGATAGAAGGGGAAAAACAGTCTCTTTCCGCGATGGAAAAGGGATTGGCGCAAACCAAAGCCATCCTCGATGATTACGATTCCAGGATGAGTCAACTCAGTCTCTTCAAGGGAACCTATTCGCGATTGAAACAGGAATACGAGGGGTGGGTGAAAGCCATGGATATGCAGATACAAAGGCTTGCCGAGGCGCGGATCGCCGCAGCGGAAAGTTCCTCCCAAGTTGCCAATATCGTAGTCATCGATCGGGCGATTGCAAATCCTTCTCCCGTTTCTCCGCGTTTGAAATGGAATTTCTTCATTTCCCTGTTGATCGGGCTGGGCATCGGTTTCCTCCTGGTATTTCTGGAACTCATGCTGCTGCCGGTTCCCATCCAGCCTAACCTGAACGAACCCTTATCCGATGAATATGAAGAATAATCAGGAAAGAGGGCGCATCTTGAAAGATGCTTTCAAACCTCCCCTTTCAAACAATTCGCCCAGAAAAACGAAATTGCATGGAATCGGATCGCTGATTACAAGCGGCTTTTTTTCCCATGGAATGGGGGCGATGCGTCTTCTCATCTTTGCCCCTCTTCTGGGTCCTGCCCATTTTGGCGCCTTGAGGCTCGCCATGACCGCCTCTCTGATTCTTTCTTCCCTTGCGGGTCTTGGGCTTCATACCTCTTACCTGCGTTATCTTCCGGAGCTGAAGCCTGCTGAAACGCCGGGATTCATACGGAAAACGCTCACATGGGCATTCGTTCCCTGCTGCTTTGCAGCCCTGATTATCGTCATTGTCTCCAAAGAATTCTCCCGCTTCCTGTTTTCGAATTCGGAAATGACGTTTCTTACCATTCTGGTCGCCGTCAGTCTTCCCGTTACGATGTTATATAAATCTTTTTATGGAATAACCAGCGGAATCGGGCGGTTCAGAAATGCGGGGGCGGGTGACGCCCTGCAAAACGGCTTTTTTTTCCTGGTCGGCATCCTGGCGCTATTCCTTGTCTCCAGAACAAGCGATTATGCGTTTATCGGTTATCTCGCGGGTTACGGGATGGGGGTATTCTGGTTCTATTCAAAGATCGTACATCCCTTATTGAAAAAGGGGGATTCGATTCAATCCGTAGATAAGACGGTCTTCTCGCGCGCCCTTCAGTTTTCTATATGGTATTCCCTGATACCGCTTTTCCATTATCTTTTCAACTTTATCGACCGCTGGATGCTGGCTCATTTCTATAACCTGGAAACAACGGGAACTTATTCCCTTGTTCCCTTGTTTGCAAGCGGCATGTTCGTTGCCGGCAGCGCCCTTTCCACGATCACGGCGCGCAAGGCAGCGGAACTCCGGGGCAGAGACCTGTTCCACGCTTCGGAGCGGCTGATATGGGGAGCGCTCTGTTTATCGGTTCTGGCATCGCTTTTATATTCCTTTTTCATGCGGCTTTTCGAGCCCGTCATCTGGAAAATAGCAGGGCTCAGATGGCAAGCTGCGCTTCCCCTTCTCCCCCTCTTTCTCGTGTATTCCACATTTTACAATATTTTCTATCAAATTGGATGTTTCGCATCTCTTGAAGAGAAAACCTGGGTACACCTTGTTTCGGCAATGGCGGGAACCTTTGTCAACGCCCTGATCAACCTTACGCTCGTCAAGCCTTATGGCATTTACGGCGTTGCAACAGGCACGCTTCTGGGAATGCTGGTTTCCATCATGGTATATTTTGCGTTTGTTTACTCAAGGAAAATTGCGGTCCTCCCCCGGGTCTGGATGGCGATGATCGTCTCTTTTTCCATTTTTCTCCCCAGGTGGATATTCCTTGCCATGACTCTTGTCATTTTTCTTGCGGCATATAAAACGAATCTGATATTGAATGATTCTGACAGGCGCATGGCAAGGGCGTGGATTGCTGGAGCAATCAGGGAATGGAAGATAAAACGACAGGCATGATGGATTTTTCCTACTGCGCTGCGATTCCAACGAGGGAAAGACCGGAGGAGCTGCGCCGCTGCGTCGCCTGCGTTTTGAAACAACGTCCCAAGCCGAAAAAAATCATCATCATGGACGATGGCAATCTCGATATGCCCTTTTTGCTTCGCAATCTCGGGCTGCAAGAGGAAAATATCATTTACCATCGCAAGAAGGAACCGGGCATGGTGGAATCCTACAACATTGCCATGGATATCTGCCCCACGGAATGGATATTGTTCCTGGATGACGACATTTATTTATATGATGATTTCATGGAACGCATGATCGAGGCGCTGGAGGGTTATCCCCATCCTGAAAAGGTTGCCGGTCTGGCTGGATATCCCGCAAAAAACGGAAGCGCGGCGCATCCGCTCTTCAGTAAGATTTCCCGGATCATACATTACATTTTCCAGATCGGAGGAGGATGCGAGGGACGTTTTTTTGCGTCCAGTTTCTGCACGGATTACGGGCAGGGACGCCATCCAAAACGTTCTTATAAAGTGGAACACGTTCCGGGAGGCATCGGCTTGTGGAGAACCGAGATCGTCAGGCAATATCGCCATCAGAAGAAATTCGGAAATCTCTATGCCCTGGGAAGCGACAAAGACATGGCGTACAGGATATCGAGAAAGCACATCCTTTTATGCGAACCATCCGCGAGGGCGCTGCATCTAAGGAGTTCCCAAGGCAGGATGAACCGGTATGACTTCGGCAAAATGATCATCAGAAATCAGTTTATCTTTTACAGGGACACATTTGTAAAAACAAAAACGAGCCCGATATTTTTTTACTGGTCTCTTCTGGGAAAAATACTCGTATATTTTGCAGGGGCGGTTTTTTCAGGTCATTACAGGGAACGCATGGTTGAGGTTCATGGAATGATTGCCGCCCTGAAAAGAGAAATCAGGGGAACTATCCAGTCATGATGAATCAGGGGCATTCCATACTCTTTCTTCTGGATAATCTGGAACTGGGCGGAATCCAGCGCCAGCTACTGGAGGTATGTACGGCGCTGATCCAACAAGGAAACCGTTGCGTTGTCGCCTGTTTCCGTTCCAAACCGGACTCCATGGTTGAAAAATATCGCAAAGCCGGGGTGGGGATCGTTTTCCTCGAAAAACGAAAGGGGATAGATATCTGTTTCTTTTTCCGCCTGAAAAAACTCTTTAAAAGGGAAAATTTCGACCTGATTCACGCCATGACTCCCCAGGCGTCTTTCTGGACAGCCTGCGCCCTGCCTTTCAAATCAAATACCCGTTTTGTCGGCTCGCTTCTGAATACGTACAAACTCGATCAATTCCTCGAGCGGCTCTGCGAAACCCTGATCGCAGCGCCCCGCATGGACGCCGTATTCATCAATTCCCGAGCCGGAGCGCTCTATTACAAATCCATGATCGCCAATCCCCCCCCTATCTGGCGCATATACAACGGCGTGCGTATTCCTGCGCCAGTGAATCGGGAAGAAATCCGAAACAAACTGAACATAAAACCTCATACAATCGCCCTTCTTTGCGTGGGAAGACTGGAAACCGTGAAACGCCATGTGGACGCCCTTACCGCTCTTTCTATCATTCGAAAACAAAATCCGGACATCTCCCTTCATATCATAGGAGACGGCTCCCTCCGAAAACATCTGGAATCCTGCGCAGCGAACCTCAAGGTAAAGGATCATGTCGTATTCGTGGGAGAAAGAGACGATACGTCAGACATCCTTTCCGGTTTTGACATCTTCCTCATGCCATCTCGCAGCGAGGGATTTCCCAATGCTCTCCTGGAGGCAATGGCAGCCGGCATTCCCTGTATTGCGGCCAAAGCCGGCGGAATTCCGGAAATCATACGTGATAAAAAAAACGGAATTCTCGTGAATCCCTGCTCGCCGGGGGAACTGGCGGAAGCCATAAACAACCTGATGGTTTCCCCTGAAACGAGGAAGGAACTCGGAGAAACGGCGCGTCAGGATATGATAAAACGATTCGACATCCATCGCATGATCGACAATATGATTTCCCACTATCAAAGCCTCCTTCTCCCCGGAAGGTACAAGCTGGCGTACGTCCTTTCGCTTTTCCCCAAGATATCCGAGGCTTTTATCCTGCGGGAAATGGCGGAAATGAGGAAAAGGGGCATCCCCTTCTGCATCGTATCCCTGAAATCCGCCAGGGAAAAAGCCGTTCATAACGAGGCGAAAACGCTGATGGATGACACGTTCTATCTCCCCTGGATCAATCTGAATATCATACTATCGAATATGTTTTCATTTCTGGATTCGCCGGTTTCCTATCTGAAGACCTTCTGGAGGTTTATCCGTCTGCATCGTTCGTATCCGAAGGAGACGCTCAAGGCGTTCCTCGTATGGTTCAAAACCGTTGGGTTTGCGCGTATTCTGAAGCGGAACGGCGTGGTTCACATCCACGCCAACTGGGCGACCATGCCGGCTTCCTGCGCCCTTGCCATGTCGGAAATGATTCCCTGTTCCTTCAGCTTCACGGCGCACGCCTTCGACATTTATTACATTGCCACGTCTCTCGAGGAAAAAATCCGGAAAGCCGTGTTTGTCGCCACATGTACGGAGAAAAACCGAGCGCATCTTTGCCGCCTGGCGCAAAAGGAGCATGAACGGAAAATTCATCTGGCAAGGCATTTTATCCCGGATCCCGAGGGAATCGTAATCAGCCCGGAGACGCCGCCCGTTGCGCTCTCGATCGGTTCGCTGGATCGTTACAAGGGACATGATCTCCTGATCCAAGCCTGCCGGATATTATGGAGAAAGGGGCTCGATTTTCATCTGCGTATCATTGGAGAGGGTCCGGAAAAAATGCGTCTCAAGTATCTGATAAGGAGAAACTGGCTGGAAGAAAAGGCGACGCTTATAGGTGGAATGCCGCAGGATCAGGTATTCCGGGAGCTGGGGAAAGCGACGATTTTCGCCCTGGCTTCCGTAAAGGGAAAAAGAAGCGACAATCTCCCCAATGCGCTCATCGAGGCTTCCCTTCTGAATGTTCCGTGCGTTATGTCGGATATCGGTTCTGTGAGAGAATTCATCATACCCGAAGAAACAGGATTGCTTTTCAAACCCGGATATATTATGGATTTATCTGAAAAGATCGAGAGACTTTTAAAGGATGAAGAATTAAGAAAACGACTTGCCCGGAACGCAAAGGAAAAGGCTCTCGAAATGTTCAGCGTGGAAAAGAACGCGCCGATAATGGAGAATCTTCTGAGGGATGCGATAGAAATAAAATCTCACAAGGGATGAGATCCATGAATAAATTCGACATTTTCACGCTTGATTCTGAAAAGGATCGGGATTTTGTTCAGTATCACTCCCGCATGACCATAAAATTTTATTTGACGGGTATTCTGATCTCCCTTTGCTGCGGGATCGCCTTTGCCTACAAAGGTTTCATGCCCGCCATCGTGATCGGCGGCTTACTGGGCTCCCTGATCATGATCAATCATCCGTTCCTGGTTTTCTGCATCTTTGTTTCCCTGGTTGGATTCGAGGCGCTTCAGGCAATTCGCCCGAGCGATATTTATTCCATAACCGGCATCAAGATCGCGGGCTTCGTTCTGTTCGCATCCGTTTTACCCAAGGTTGCGCTCAGGCCAATCAGGGTAAAACTCGGCTTACAGGCTTATGCCATCGGATTATTCATGCTGTTCTGCCTGGCAAGTTTCTTCAACTCGGCAAATATCATCGCCTCTCTCTCCGGAACCCTGACTTTCTTTCAGCTGGTGATATTATGGTTTGCCGTAAGAATGGCGATCGATAAGAAGGAAAAGATCAGGATCATCGCGCAGATCATCATGTTGGTTCTTGCTGTCAGCGCCGCGGTGGGAGTATGGCAATATTACACGGAATCGGGGGCGCGCATCAGCGGGATTTCACAGAATGCCGCCATCCTTTCCTCGGACCTTTTTGTCGGATTGTGGTTCGGACTTGCTCTTCTGGGGATGTCAGGCTCCCGGTTCAAGCATTTTATTTACACCATACTGTTGATCCTCACCACGCTCGGGATACTTTTCTCCCTTTCGCGCGCCGCTTACATCGCCTTTATTCCATCGATCTTAACCGGAGGAATCTATTACGGAAAACCGGGGCTTACGATAGGACTCTTGATCCTCTTTCTGATCCTTATCATGGTTTTCGCCCCCTTCACTATCGAGAGATTGAGGGAAACATCCCTTACAACGGACGCCTCGACAAAAGGGCATATAAACTCTTTGGAAGCGGGGCTGGAAATACTGGGCGATCATCCCTTTCTCGGAGTGGGAATCGGCAACTATGCGGATCATTACCTGCGCTACACCAACGATGTCAGGAGGCTTCCCCGCACCCCGCATAATTCCTACCTCGCCATAGGATCGGAGATCGGCGTCTTCGGTTTGATCGCATTCGTCATTCTCCATATATCCGCTTTTTACTCCTTATGGAAAACATCGAAGAAACAGCGCATGTTGCGCGATCGCAACGGACTCCTTTTAACCTGCGCCATTGCCGGTTCCCTATCGGCGTTTTGCGTCATTGGCATGTTCCATACCCTGCAGATTTCCAAGTTTCTTTGGATTCTCCTGGGGCTTGGGGGGAAACTGCCCGAAATAATCGATGCGGAATCCAAGCCATGATCTACAGACATATCGCAGTATTTTCTTTCTGGATTCTGGGATGCGTTCCCCTCACAGCCTTTTTATTGTATCCTCTTTTTATCCGATTGTTCTCTCTGGCGATAAAACCCCTCGATCCCCCGCAGTCCGATGAAAACATGCCCGATCTCGCCCTGATCTTCTGCGCCTTCAATGAAGAAAATATCATCCGGGAAAAAATCGAAAACTGCCTGAAATTGAATTATCCCAAAGAAAAACTGAAAATCATCATCCACACAGACGGTTCAACCGATAACACGGACTCGATTGTATCCCAATATAAAGGGCAAAATATCCTTCATTTGCGGGAACCCCAAAACCGGGGGAAAACGCATGCCCTGAACGATGCGATCAGGGAAGCCGAAGCGCCTGTTCTGGTTTTCTC
>JAFGFK010000155.1 GCA_016931135.1 Candidatus Sumerlaeota bacterium
GTAGGCACATGCACATGGATGTCCTGTTCCGAGAACAAGTCTTCATTGATCTTATATTGTGGGGCAATGGCGTGAATATGGGTCAACGCGGCTTGCGCGGATTCCTTCATCACATCGCCCAGTTGTCCGGTCAAAATCAGTTTGCCTTTTCCCTTTGTGGCGCTGGATTCGATGAAGAGAACCTCCCCTCCGGTTTGAGTCCAGGCGAGTCCAACGGCAAGCCCGGATTCAGGGGGGCGCCCTGATGGAATGGGACTGAAGACTGGAGGTCCCAGGAAGCTCGATATATTCTGAGCGTTTATGCGGATCAGCCCCGTATCGCCTTCCGCAATCCTGCGCGCTGTTTTGCGGCAGATATTTCCGATTTCCCGCTGCAGGTTGCGAAGCCCCGCTTCCCGCGTGTAATTTTCGATGATGGTTACAAGCGCCTTTTGATTGAACCTCAGATTTTTTTCGTTGACTCCGTTCGCGTCATATTCCTTGGGAATCAGGTAACGGCGGGCGATATGGAGCTTTTCCTGAAGCGTGTAACCCGCAAGGCGCAGGATTTCCATCCGATCCAGAAGAGCCGGGGGGATAGTATCCAGTATGTTGGCGGTTGTAATGAACATCGCCTTCGAGAGATCGAAAGGGAGATCGAGGTAATGATCCCGGAAGGAATTGTTCTGTTCCGGATCGAGAACCTCGAGAAGCGCGGAAGCAGGATCGCCCCGGAAATCCGAACCGAGTTTATCCACTTCATCGAGCATCATCACGGGATTATTGGAGCCGCAGATTTTCAAGCCATTGATGATGCGTCCGGGGAGCGCGCCTATGTAGGTGCGCCGGTGTCCGCGGATTTCCGCCTCATCCCGCATCCCTCCGAGGCTGAAATGGTAGAATTTTCTCCCCAGGGCGCGAGAGATCGAGCGCCCGAGCGATGTTTTCCCCACGCCCGGAGGACCCACAAAGCATAAGATGGGTCCCTTGATGCATTCCTTCAATTTCACCACCGAGAGATATTCCAGGATGCGTTCCTTGATTTTATCCAGATCGTAATGATCTTCATTCAGTATCTCTTCGGCTTTCTTGATATCCAGGTTGTCTTTGGTGCTTTCCAGCCAGGGCAGCTCCAGAATCCATTCGACATAGGAACGGCTGACCGTGTATTCCGGGGACATCTGGGGCATGTTTTCCAGGCGGTTGATTTCCTTTTCCACCGCCTGTTTCACCTCCTGGGGAAGCCCTTTTTCCCCCAGTTTTTCCTTGAGTTCCAGGATGTCCTCTCTTCCATCAGCGCCTTCCCCCAGTTCCTTGTGGATCGCCTTGATCTGTTCCCGGAGAAGGTATTCCTTCTGGTTTTTATCCATTTCGTTTTTGACTTGCGAGCGAATCCGGTTGCCCAGTTCCAGAATCTCGATCTCTCTTTCCAGGATGCTCAGCGCCTTTTCGAGACGCTCCTGGGTATTATACATACACAGAATGTCCAGTTGATCCATGGATTTCAGATTGAGGTTGGAGGTAATCAGGTCCGCCAGTTTTCCCGCCTCGTTAATATTCAAAGCGGCAACGCCGAGTTCCTCGGGCAGGTTGGAGAGCGTGATGGCTTTCTGAAGAACATTCTGGGCTTGTTTGATCAGCGCTTCCACGGTAATATTCGAGGGGGAGATTTCCTTCATCATGGAGACCTTTGCCTTGAGATAAGGCTCTGTTTGTACGATTGCTCCCAGAGTGATCCGATGGAGTCCATGGATCAGGATGCGCAGGCTTCCATCGGGTATTTTCAGCATTTTGAGAATTGTTGCGAGGCAGCCGACTTTGGACATTTCGTCTTGTTCCGTTGATTCCGTTTGTATTCTGGGGAAGACCCCTACAAGACGATCTCCCTGCAACGCGTCTGAAATCAGATTTTTATGAGAATCAGAGGATATTGTATAGGGCGCGATCATATACGGAAAAAGCACTGTGTTTTCCATATCCAGAATGAGCAGTTCTTCTGGTATTTGAATTTGATGTCCCTTGAGAAGGGAGGAAATGGTATCGATTGGGATGTTGGAATTATCTGTCATTGTCTCAACCTTATATGATTACCTTTTTTTGAAATGTTTTCCAGGCAATGAACATATTACGTATTTTATTCATAAACCGGAATCGGCGCTCATGGGCATGCTACTCTTCTTCATGTATAATCTGTACGGAACCCTGTTCCTGGTCGATTTTAAGGATGGAAATCTCGAGAAAACCATCTTTATAAGTTGCCTGTATATTGTCTTTATTGACATGGCGTGGAATTCTGAAGGCTCTCTTGAACATGCCGAAATGGATTTCCATGAGATGATAATTTTTCTTATGAAGAGGGGATTCCTCCATGCGATGCCCCTGGATGGTGAGGACATCCTTATCCAGCGTGATTTCCATGTCGTTTTTTCTGGCGCCCGCCAGCTCCATTTTGATGACAATGGCGTCCTGCGTTTCATAGATATCCGTTGGGGGATTCCACGGGCGTTTATTCAAGGCAAACAAGGGTTTGCGTGGGATGAAATCGCTCAGGATATCGGGAAAAGAAAGAAAGGAATCATCTTCGATATTTTGAGGCCGCATGGTGTCTTTTAAATCCGCCTGAAGCGCCATTTTAACATCCTCCCTGATATGCTATTATCGCATAAAGCCTGATTCAATGAAGACAATACAAAATCCAACAAGGAGAGATCAAGGGGATAATTTCAAAATAAATCCGTGTTTTTCGGCGATCTCCCATGCAAGGGATGTGACGATGGCATTGGAAGGCGCGAGCCAATGGGTATCGCCTTTTTGGATTCGCTCCAATATGTCCTCCTGGGTGATGACAATCCGTTGGGAGGGAGGTTTGGACGTTTCCATAGCCTGTTTGGCGCCTTCCCGTGGTTCCATTATCTTTTGAATGACATGGAAGAGATTGTCCATTTTGACACGCAAGACTCCCCAGTCTTCAAGGGTTTTGACATATTGATGATGCAGAGATAGCAGGGTCGATCGAATCCTTTGGGAAAAGACGGCGTTTTCCACAGGATTGGAGTTCGCGAGGGGATTCAGGGATTTTTCCCCTTGCTCCGGGATTTCATCGAATATTCCCAGAACCGGTTTAGCCTTTAAAAGAGACTGTAACAGAGCGCGCGACGCCGGATCAGGAGTAATCCCTAAGGCGCATTGAGCCAGGAAAGTCAGGGAAGGATGGGGAAGTATGACAGCCTTCCATTGGTCAAACATGCCTTCCGGGAAATCAACCGCGTCAACGCAGGAGATTTCCTTTATTTGGGAAAAAAGGGGAGAGAGAGAGCTAGTATAATTTGAGCTGCGTAGCAAGTAGGAGGGAAAATGTCCTGTCACTGTCGAAAAATCGATCTTTTCCGGAAGAGGCTGGGATAAAATGAAAAGAAGCCCCGGAACATTGGAGGAACAGGGGGGGGCAAGGTTTCCCTCCAGGTTTTCGAGAAACCTCAGAATCTCCTCTACAATAATAGATTCCAGATTGTTTGGATTCGAAATCATGGGTATTATAGATTGAATGCCAAACTCCTGTTATGACTCAGAGGGAAGAATTTTCTCCAATTCGTTATGAGGTCTCGGGATGACATGTACGGAGACCAGTTCTCCAACGCGCCGGGCAGCGGCGGCTCCGGCGTCAGTCGCCGCCTTGACTGCTCCCACATCACCCCGTACCAGAACCGTGACATAACCGCCTCCGATGGTTTGCTTGCCAATCAACCGCACATTGGCCGCCTTGACCATGGCGTCCGCCGCTTCGATAGAGCCGATCAGTCCCTTGGTTTCGATCATCCCCAGGGCGTTCCCGTAAATTTCCATCTATTTTATACCTCCCGTTACGTTATTTGGGAATAATCTATATTTTTTTAAACTTTTTCTTGTCAAGGACTATATAGGCATGATAAGAAATATTATGTTAATCATTCATA
>JAFGFK010000156.1 GCA_016931135.1 Candidatus Sumerlaeota bacterium
GTCCTTTTCACCCGTGAGAAGCAAGCCGTACCGCATCAGGGCTTCATCCCTGTGCGCCCTTGTGGAGGCAATGCCGCCTTGGGCAAGAGATTTGAAACTTTCCTTTGCTGCGGTTTTGTCCTTCTTCCGAATTTTCAGATACCCGTTTTTCAGGAGACACCATCCCCGGATAACGTCATCCTGGGACGCGGTATCGAGGAGGTTCAGAATATAGGCTTGTGCGGCCGCGTCCCCTTCATTTTCAAGACAATTGGTAAAGGCGGAAACTTCCTGGCGATCGGGATTGAACAGGGCGTCCTGGGAAGCGGCGTCTTTTTCCACAATGATCCTGGCGACGTTTGGTATGGAATTCGAAAGCGCGGCGCTGTTCAGGGATTCCGGGATCGGAGTCATACTGGAGGTGGAAACAACCTCTCCTTCTTCGATTTCGGTTTTCAATTTCACGAGAATCCATTTTGGCGTGAGGGCGTCCGGATAATTTCCGATAATCACCCTGTAGAAAACGTCATCGCGGGCGATCATGATCGGGGAAAAACCTTTCTGCAAAAGCGTTTCCTGTTTATTCAGGGCATCCTGTTTTACAGTAGTTTTAAAAACCTGTACGCCGTAGTTTGATTCCGCAGAAGCGGGCGGGATTAAAATCAGGGAACATGCGAGACAAAAAGCGAGACATAGATACTTCATAGCCGTATCTCCTTTTCTCTTTGATAATGGGTATAGAATGATTTTTATAGATCAGGAATGAATGAATGAATGAATGAATGAATGAATGAGCGAGAATCGCGCCAGTTTGGAAAGGATTTTACGGAAACGTTTCACTTGAGAGATTTCCTTACTGAATACTTTTCAAAATAAATTTCAGGTTTTCTGGTACATCGGGAATGACGCGTTTGTCAATAAATATTTTCATAAAAATAAACCAATTCTTATCATTGATATTTATTGACTTATATGGTTATTTTCTCATTTTCCGCCACAAGCGACAAACGCCATTTCCCTTGCGAATTTGAAAAATGCGAAATAATGCGTCTTTCCTTTCTTTTTTACCGTTATTACATAGCCTGACCCCATATGATCCCACATTTTTGCTGTCAGATTTCTCTTTTGTTAAACCATTCGCCATATTCCCGGATAATCTGATAATTGGGAGAATCGGGATCGGTTGGCTCCAGATCGGAAAGTGCGTATGCGTATCTTTCTCCCTGGGATTTCAATCCAATGATGATCCCCATAAGATCATCCAGATCGCTCAAATGTGTCACTTCCACGATATCGCCTTCTTTAAAATCCATTTGTTCTCCTATTTTTACTATCTCTTCCCCTCCCTCTTCCTCATCGTCTTCCTCATCGGGAGAGAAGATAATGCGGGCTTCAAATGGAAACAGCATTTCTTTTCTACATTTATTCCACCAGGCGCGGAGGGCTTTCCGATCATCATCTATTCCGAGTGGTGCCAAGGCGTCCCTCAAACCTTTGACTTCCTCGCCGAACTCTTCGGAAATATCTGGAAATATCGCTTTTTCGCGCATATCCCATACATCGTCTTCCGTATCGCGGGATTTTGCCGGTTCGACATTCATTTCCTGCATGTTCATCCTTCCCCAATCCCAATCGCGGGCGTCGTATTCTTCAATGAAGGAGAAAGGCATGTTTTTCAGGGTAACGCTGTCCCATACTATTTCCAGCATAATCTCTCCTTTATCGTTTTCCCCGATATTGAAAATTCTTCCCTGCCACCCCTTGATATCGCATCCTGATAAAGGATCGACCAAGCCCTTATTAATCACAACGCTTTCACCAATTTTGAAATTACTTTTCTTTTCCATGAAAGTCCTCCCTTTGGATTGAATGTTTGATATATATTTTTTTTGCCACTAAGATTTTAACACGGTCGTTTATGTAAATCTTTTCTTTTGAATATCTTATGTTATTGAATTTTGTACCTTAATTTTACATTTTTCGTTTTACATTTTTCATTTTATCCCGCCTTGGCGGGATTGCGGCTCCGCCGCGCCGTGCGCTTCGTGGCGACTTTATTTCTCATCGAAGAAATGGTAATTGGATTGAGGAAATTCGTCATCGATAAAGACCTTTCTTCCCTGAACGCGGAGGCGTCCGCGGGTGGCGAGATCAAGCGCCATGGGAAGAAGCCGGTGTTCGAATTTCAAAATACGCTCGGATAGACTTTCCTCCGTATCGTTCGATAAAACCGGCACCACCGCCTGCAGGATGATGGGTCCGGTATCTACGCCGCCATCCACGAAATGCACGGTGCAGCCGGAAACTCTGACGCCATAATCGAGCGCCTGTTTCTGCGCGTGGAGCCCGGGAAAGGAAGGAAGAAGCGCGGGATGAATGTTGATGATCCTGTGGGAAAACGCGTCAAGCAAAACGGGCGTCAAAATGCGCATGAATCCCGCCAGCGCGATGAATTCGATTTTATTTTTCTTCAGAGCGTTGAGAACTTCATCGTCGTAATCCTCCCTTTTTCCTTTAAAGGGTTTGGAATCGATGAAAAGGGTTTTAACGCCGAATTTTTTCGCCTTTTCCAGGGCGGGCGCATCTTCTACATTGGAAAGGACTAGGGCGATTTCCGCCTCGGGAAGGGCGCCGACTTCCTTTGCCTTTAAAATCGCCTCCATGTTGGAGCCGCGACCGGAAACCAGAATTGCAACGCGCATGA
>JAFGFK010000157.1 GCA_016931135.1 Candidatus Sumerlaeota bacterium
ACAATCGACCAGAAAGATGGTCGATTCATCCTTCCGTTCCTCCTGCGCCTGGAGGATGAACAAGAAAGCGACAAGCATGACAACCACTGGGAAGGCGATTTTCGCCCCCTTTTTCCTGAAACAACTTGAATTTCTCATTTTTCCGCTCCTTCTTCCACTGATTCTTTCTACTATATCATAAAATTTAACATGACTATACGGCATAACATGACAAAGTCAACCCAAAAAAGTTTGAAGTTTGAAGTTTGAAGTAAGGTATCAAAATTTAAAGTTCTTATCGGTTTTTCATTTTTCATTGTAATCCGATACAAAACCTGTATCCCGTAATCCGACTTTATCTTCAATACGGGAATATAGGTAATCTTTTCTCCATCCTTTCCCGTGAAAGTTTCCCTGTAATCCTCTTCCATTCTTTTTTCCTGAAAAGCCCGGACGTCATCCTTTATCCCCTTGTAAAAAGGATGATTTTCCACCAGAAACCCGGGTCTGTACTGGAAAGCCAGCTCAATGCGGTTCGGAAACCTGCCTTCCGGTCTTTTGGGATTCCTTCCGATCAGAAAAAACTCATCTATGACCTTTATATTCTCCCCGAGATAAAAACCAAGCGTTCCTATCTCGTGACTTAACGCCTCCGCCTTCTCTCCAGCTGAATCCACATTGATTCTTTCCGCTATCCGCCTGTATCCCTCGTAACGCTCCTTCTGCAAACCATCGCTGTTATTCGTCCATGCGGACTGCCATGTTACAATTGCCATAAGAAAAATCCCGGTAATAACCGCCGCTCCGGCGCTACGGCTTTTCTCTCCCATATTCCCCGCAAAAGTCACGATCGCATGCAAGCCCGCAGCCATTCCAAAGAAAACAGCTGCCCATACAGGATAAAGATACCACCTGTAAAATGCGACCTTGAGCAAATGAAGCGCTATAACATGAAAAGCAGCCCACGAAAATACAAGAACGCAAACAAAACCCCGCCGCGTCTTTAGAAAATCCCTCCTGGAAAACCCCTCGATAAAAAGCGAGGCGATCCCCGCAAAAAACAGATAAACCTCCACCGTTCCCTTTCTTAAAAACTCCACGATGAAATATCTCCATACGGAAACGCCGACCGTTTCCGCCCAGAAAAAACCAGGCGCCTCCAACTGCGTCCGCTTCGATAATAGCGTGTTCGGAATCGGAGAGCCAAAATACAACGTCAGGAAAATTGCTCCAGGAATAAACGGTATCAGGAAATACAGAATCATGGAATGCGGTTTCCCCGCTTTCCCGAAAAAAAGAATTTCTGAAAAGAATACCAAAAATGCCAGAACGCCCATATCCGGGCGCGCCAAAATCATCAAGCCTCCGAGCGTTCCCGCAAGCTTTCTTCGCCCCCTCGAAAAAGCGATCAGCATTTCAAGAGAAAGCCAAATACATAAGGGATACTCCATTCCGAAAAGGGAAATGTGATCCGGCAAAAGGCAGAATCCGATTGCGCTTATGAGCCCGGCTAAACGCCAACCCAGCTCCCTTCCCAACCTGTAAAATCCAAGCGCAGCGCCGAATACGGAAATAACCGAAAGAAGATGGCAACCCAAGGCGCCAAATCTTCCCGCGGGAAACAGGACAAACCCCAGAGCGTTCATCCAGCACCACAAAGGGGAGGTGACGCCCAGAATCCTTTCACCCTGATTGAAAACCATGCCCCGCCCTTCCACAATATTCCGGGAATACTTGAGCGTAATAAACGCGTCATCCACATATATATCGCTCTTGATCCCGCAATACAGGGCAAAGATCAAAATGACGGATACGGAAAAAATCTCCCATGCCTTATGATTTCCGGATACGATCATAAAAGTATTTTCCTTCGCACTTTTCACTTCAAACTTTCTAGTTTCTAGTGTTTTATTCCGCCACAGGAGCAAACTAAGGTCAATTATTTATTGCTAAATAAATCCAGGGAAAAAATCCTGTCAAAAGATTTTCCCCCGCGTTCCCTCCTCCTTCGCTAAAGCTACGGAGGATAAAGCGGTTAAATAAAAATTTTTCGCGTAGTTCCGCGTATTTCATTGTTAATACTTTTTTATTTTCTTCCGTGGTTCTTTAATCTTGTGGCTTTCGGGAATGCCCCCGTTTTTCCATGATAGGATTCAAGGATTCAGATGCGCGTCCCTTTTTCATTGACGTGAAAAGGCGTTGTGGTATCATAATAGATAATCGCCAGTTTTGGGAAATTCGGAAAATCCAATAATTTTTAAGGAGGAGCGCTAAAATGAAAAACTATTTGATCAGGGGAATGACCTTGGGATTCTTGATCATGTCGTGTCATCCCGGATTTGCGGGATTGCTCGAAGGATTCAACTATGATACCGATGGCGAGGCGCAAACGGATTGGGTTGTGACGCTCTACAGCGGCGCGGGTTCGGGTAACGTCTATGCTGAAAAAACAAACAAAACCGAAGGCGTCTCTTCTCTGAAGGCAGTGTATGATTATACGGGACAAACCTATTATACCATGACTATGACAAAGACGCTTTCCACTCCCATCGACCTCTCCTCGATCAAGAGATTCCGCATCTCCATTTATGGAGATACAGCCAACAAGGATAAGCTGACCTGGTATATCCGTTTCTACTCCACAACAGGACATACCATTCGATTCCTGGATATGGATAGACTGGGCGATACGGGATGGAGGGATGTCGATTTTGACCTGGTCGATCTGACATCGGATTATTGGGTATCAGGTTACTGGGGGCATTACGGGGACAATCCGGATATCACTTCCATCAATAAAATCGAGTTGATCCTGGAACAAACGAATCTTGCGACGGCTCCCGGTACATCCACTGTGTATTTCGACAATCTCCAGATGTTCGATGATTCGAACCAGATAATATTTGAAGCCATAGATAATTTCAATTACGCCACAGAAGGAGAGTTGGAATCCGTATGGACGACGAAAACCCCCACGCCTCCTCCCACGGGTTTTGCCATTGATATAGCCACTACGACAGCGCTCAAGATCGAGGGCACGGCAGCCATGCAGTATGATTACGCGATTGTCGATTATTGGCGGAACATCTGGTGCGAAAGGGAAATACCGGCAGCCAGGGATTTCTCGGATATAGCCTTCTTCAGGATATGGATTTATGGTGATCCGGCGATTTCAGATAAAAGTCCGCTCATGCTTTTCGCGGTTCAGGATACAAATAACAACCGGGTTTACGCCAATATGCGAACGGCTCTCAAAACCGGGAAATGGTCGTGTTATCATCTTTCCTTTATTGTGGATGATCCGGGAACCGGCAGCCTGGATGGTCCATTTCGCCAGGATCAATATGATAACGGCGGTGATTTTGTCATCGAAAGCGTTTATAAATTCGGTCTGAATATCCAGGGTTCCACGCAATACGAATCTTACAGTTCGACATGCGTTATAGATAAGATGGAGCTGGGTTATCGCGGATTTGTTCCGGAGCCGCAGACATCCACTTTTGAGCCTTGGGCGTTGTATGAATAAAGGTTCCCTGGATTATAATCGAAAAACGGATTTCAGGATGTTTTGGTAACGGAGTCAATATGCGCCCCAATAAAGGTAGGATTAAAAAAAAGCGGGGGAGGCGCATTCCGCCTCCCCATAAGGGCGCGAATTTAACATGACCCGCGGGATCCTGTCTTATTGAATGTCGATCTTGATCTGTTGCGGCTTGGCTTCCTCAGCCAGCGGTATGGTTACCTCCAGCACCCCGTCCTTGTAGGTCGCCTTGACCTTTTTGCGATCGATCACAGAAGGGAGCTCGAATGACCTCTGGAAGGAGCCGAACAGGCGTTCGCAGTGATAGTAATCCTCTTCATTGACCTCTTTTTCCTCTTTCTTCGTTCCCTTGAGCGTGATCACGTTATCCTGGATCGTGATGTCGATATCATCCTTGGTGATGCCGGGAAGTTCGGATTTCAGGATGTAATCTTCGCCTTGTTTGTAAATGTCCACGTTCGGAAACGAAGCGGAGAGATCGCCGGTTTTTCGCAAAGATGTGTTGATCATTTTGTTGAGATTGTCTTTCAGATCAAGAATGTCGCCCAGAGGATCCCATTCCCTTTTAGGTCTCCATCGTATGATAGCCATATCAATCACCTCCTGAGTTAAATTTTCTCAATCCTTACGCTTATATAAATAAGCAGACTCTATGCCAGAAGAGAGAAAAACGGAATTTGCGCGATAACGCCAATAATATCAGTGTGATGCGATGGGAGTATTTTTGTGTGTCCTCAGGTTTTATGGATGCCATTAGAGGAAAATTTACACATTGACAGGAAAGACGTCCGGATGTGTGTCAAAAACACACAAATAACCTCTGAAACATTATGGGAATGCGTTATCTCCAGATTTACGGGATTTCAGAATTGCACCTTGGGCGCCTTTCTTTCCTCCGGCGCCTCGATCTCGAAAAATTCCTCTTGTTTGAAGTTGAACATATTCGCCACGATGTTGGTAGGAACGGATTGAACGGCGATATTGAGCCTCATGGCGGAGTCGTTGTAGAATTGGCGGGCAAAGGAGATTTTATTTTCCGTTGAGGTGAGTTCCTCCTGGAGGGCGAGCATGTTCTGGTTGGCTTTCAGGTCCGGGTAATTTTCCACAACGGCGAAAAGGGAGCGCAGGGTCTGGGTGAGCGTATTTTCCGCTTTCGCCTGTTCTGCGGCGCCGCCCTTCGTGTCGATTGCCATCTGGCGCGCCTTGACAACTGCCTCCAGTGTTTCGCGTTCATGCTTGATGTAACCTTTTGCAGTTTCCACAAGGTTGGGGATCAAATCATAACGGCGTTTGAGTTGCACATCGATCTGTGACCAGGCGTTTTTCACCTGCGCGCGCAAGTGAACCAGTTTATTGTATAAACCAACGAACATAAGAACCAGAACAACGATCAAACCCAAAAGAATTAAAAGAATCACGCCCATGTCATTATCTCCTTTCGATATTGTCTGAGTATCATTATCCGAAAAATAATGACTTTACAAGGGAAAAATAGTTAGGGAGGGGAGGCGGATTTGCGATTTTGGATTGCGCCCTCCTTCGTTACGCAAACGGCGTAACTATGGAGGGTAAAAATGCGGAATGGGGATTTTTTTATAATATATTTGAATACCACACTTCACACTTCACACTTCACACTTCAAACTTTTCTTGTGGAATGCGGCCCTCCTTCGTTACGCAAACGGCGTAACTACGGAGGGTAAAAATGCAGAATGTAGAGTGGGGATGTTCGAAATATTAAGATTGTTTTCCCCACCAGCAACCCACAACCCACAACCCCCAGCGCCAGATACGGTAATCATTTTTAATTTAAAATTTTACATTTTATATTTTACATTGGTTATGCCTTTTTCCTCCAGATGATGTAGAAAACGACGCCGATCGTTACCCCGCCCAGATGCGCCAGCGCGGAAACATTGCTGAATCCGTTGAGCTGATAATAAACCCCGATGAGCTGGAGGAAAATCCACAGGATGAAAAATCCCAGGGCGGATATCTTGATCCAGTAGGGACGCCAGAAGAGCCAGTAGTAAAAGCCAAGCTTCACATCCGGAAATTTCAAAACATAGAAAGCGATCAGACCGGATATCCCGCCGCTTGCGCCGATACAGGGAATGGTGGATTCCAGATTAAACAATCCATGCAGGATATTGCCGGATATGGTCGCCAGAAAGGCGAGAAGGGCAAACCGTTTCTTTCCGAGAAAATCCTCCACATTATCCCCGAAGGTAAGAAGGAAATACATGTTGCTTAAAAGGTGAAACCATCCGCCGTGAAGAAAGAAAGGCGTGATCAGCGTTAAACCATAGTACCGGGAAAATTGAGAGGGAATGAATCCGAACCCTTCGATGAGAGCGCGTCCCTGTGAAAAGGCGAATATGCTGATGCCTGTTGCAAGGGCGGCCAATAGCCAGGTGATCCACGGGATGTTGTAGATTTTATGCCCGCTGATTTCAACAGGGATGCCCAGGAAAGCCGGGATCATCTTCCACCATTCATCGGGTTTATCCCTGCTCTGTTCCTGTAAGGCTTTGATTTTCGCAATGGCGAACTTTTCGCGAACCTCCTCCGCGGGATCCCTCATGCCAGAGAGCGTTTTCGGGGAAACGCGCGGAACGCCAAAGGCGTTTATACCGGCGTTCATCTCGCGAAGAGATTTGCGGGAATCCTGATCCAATGCGGGAAGAAAACGCAAAGCCTCGAATTCGTCAGGATCGAACCACGCATAGGAGCAGAAGCGGCACACGTCCAGGTTGGGAGCGGATGGCGCATTTCCTGATTTGACTTCGATCATGGGGCGGCGGCATAAAGGGCAGGGGCGTTTCTGTTCTCCTTTTCCTTCTCTACCCTGCGCCCATATCCAACCAACATTTTCATTGTCGATCATGCGTCGCAAGAGGGCGATGCTGACCATGCGTCCCCCGCAATCCGGGCAAGCCCAGAATTGCCCGTAATCGTTTCTGGCGTTTATCAGTCTTTTATTGCAATGGGGGCAGGGGAACATTCCACTACCTCAGGGAATCTTACAGATTCATTTTTATTTTTCGATAAAAGAGATAAAAAAAGAAACCGACAGCTGCGCCGCCGGCGTGTCCCAAACCGGAGACATTGCCGATCCCGCCCATCTGACGTATCACGACGACAAGTTGTTGCAGTATCCAGAAAAGGAGAAAGACCGGCGCGGAGATCCTTACCCATCGAATATACAACCAGAACCAGAAGAAAAAGCCCAATTTCACGCGTGGAAATTTCAAGAGATAGAAGACCATCAAACCGGAGATGCCGCCACTGGCGCCAATCAGGGGAGCGTGGGAAGCAGGGAAGAATCCCGCATGAACAAAATTCCCGATAATCGTCGCCAGAAATATCAAAATCAGAAAGCGTTTCTTCCCCAGGGAATCCTCCGCCTTTCCCCCGAAGAGCATCAAAAAATACATGTTTCCTATCAGATGGAACAGGTCGCCATGGATAAAAAAATTGCTTACCAGAGTCAAGCCCCCCATGCGGAACATTTCTGCGGGAATCATCCCAAGCTGCATCACCGCAGGCTCCAGGTTGTTGAAAGATACAATGCTGACAAGACACGTCAGAGCTGTAAGAGCCCATGTCATCCAGGGCATGCAATTGATTTCGTGAGCGGTAATCCTTACCGGCAAACCGAGATAAGCGGGTATCATTTCCCACCATTCATCCGGAACCATCTGTCCCGCTCTCACTTGATCGGGTATATCCTTGATTTTTTCCA
>JAFGFK010000158.1 GCA_016931135.1 Candidatus Sumerlaeota bacterium
CAAGTCCTGGCGTGACTTTTTTCAATATGACTCCAGCGACGTCTCCTATGGGGGATGTGGGCGTTCGCGCCCTGTTTATTCCTCCCATAACCGAAGTCAAGGATTGGCGGCTCTTTTAATACGCCAGATAAAAGCGTTCTCTATCAAAGGGGTGGGAATTTCCCGCCCCTTTTTTTATGTAACAGTAGTTTGGCAAATGGCGCTAACTTAAGGAGAAAACTGTTCCTTTCGAGACTTTTAAGGATTGTTTTCATTGATTTTCAGTATGAAATAGATTTGGGTACATCATGATTTTCAATGAAAGAGGATCGAATCATGAATAAAAACAGAATCCGGATTTTAATTATCCCGATCAGCGCATTGATAATCCTTTCCGCTTGCCATAAGCCCCTGAAATCTTCCAGCGGGCTTCCGGAACAACCCTTGACTATCATCACATACAATGTCCTTTATGGCTTCAATCATCAGAATAACATGAAAGAGGGCGCAGAGTGGATAAAAAACATGAATCCCGATGTCCTCGCCCTTCAGGAACTCAACGATTTCAACGAGCAAAAACTCTCGGAACTGGCTCGCCAGTGGAACCACAACTATGCCGTGATACTCAAGGAAGACGGTTTTCCCGTGGGATTGACTTCCAAAACCCCGATAGAAGTGATCGCAAAACGGCTCGATGGCTTTCATCATGGCTATCTCCATGGTAAAACCGCAGGCATCGATTTCCTCGTGATTCATCTTTCGCCTCATGATTATCTCTTTCGCCAGAAGGAAGCGGATATGCTCTCTGAAAAAATCCAAAAACTCCTCGCTGAAAAAAGACATGTCGTCGCTTTGGGAGATTTCAATTCCTTCAGCGCATCCGACAAATCGAGAACCGATGCAAAAACCGAACTTCTGGAAAGGCAGAAAAAAGGAAAGAATCTCAATAACGGCAAGTTCGATTACAGCGTGATGAAACGTTTTAAAGACGCTGGATTGATCGATATTTGCGACAAAATGTTGCCTGATACGGATGCAGATCGTTTCTCCTTCCCCACGAAAATCGTGGATTATGCTGAAAACGAGGAGGATCAGAAGAAATTCGCCCGGCGGATCGACTATATATGGATGGACGCCAACCTGGCGAAGAACGCCACCCAGGCATTTGTTCCGCGGGATGAGGTTCTCAATTCCATATCCGATCATTTCCCCGTGATTGTCACTTTGAAGGGAAGTCGATGATTCTGATTTTTATTTTTATTCTTTTTTTTTCCGCTTTTCCCCACTGGCTTCAGGCGCAGGTCGTTATTGCAGACGCCGTCAAGCTGGTTCATGTTGACTATCCCACAACCTGCGTTGCAATAGTTGACGAATCCGAACCTGGATTTTCATTCAGCGGCGACTGGGTGGTCGGAACGGTTCCCGGCGGTTATCTGAACACTTATATCTATGCGGTTGCGTCGGATTCATACAGGAAGGCGGGGTATTGGGCGATGGACATACCTGCGGATGGAACTTACGAGGTGACAGCCTGGTATATCCCGGGTTCGAACCGCCTGCCCAATGTTCTCTACAAGATTCTCCACAATGGCGGAGTCTCCGAGGCGGAGGTCAATCAAACCACCGGAGGAAACTGGACCAGTCTCGGGAGTTTCGACTTCTCGGAACGCTGTTATATTCGGATTTCCAACAGGCTGACTGTTGATACAGTGGAAGACTTCATAATCGATGATGGAGAAATATTATTCAGCGCAACAGGCTATTGGCCGACCGGAACTCAGGAAGCGGGATTTCGTGGCGATTATCTATTTCACGGTTGTTCCATTGTCGCTTCCGCAACGGCGCGGTGGGATGCGCCTGTATTTATTGGGGGTAACTATGAGGTTTATGCCTGGGTTTATCCGGGTTCCAACCGGTGCAGCGCAGCGCATTATCTTATTCCTTATGCGGGTGGATTTCGCGATATTAAAATCAATCAGTCCATTGGGGAGGAGGGGTGGCGTTATCTGGGAGTTTATCCTTATACTGCGGGAAATTACCCGGTAGAACTGAATAACGCCGGCTCTACAGATAAGGTGGTGATTGCCGATGCGCTTATGTTTCGGTATTCATCAATCCAGGGGTCTCTCCCGCCTTCCATCGATCTGGTTCCCGGGGCGCTCACGCCCTCTTCAGGGGAGGAATTGCAGGTAAAGGCGGAAGCGTGGTCCGTAAGCCCCGGGCTTGTTGTCAAAGGCGAACGCTGGATCGACGATGAAATCCGCGTGTGGGTTGATTTATACGATGACGGATTACACAACGATGATGCCGCCGGCGATGGGATTTATGGCGGCGCCCTTCCGGGAGCCCCATCTGCAACCGTCATCAAATATCGCGTTCACGCAACGAATGACACGGGCATGACATCGCTGACCGATGAAATGAGATGCCTTGTCGCTTATGATGAGGCGACTACCCCAGAATTGCGCTGGATTTTTGGGGGTCCGTTCAACACTCCCGAATGGGCGGATTCAACGCTGGAGATAATTCGCAGCAGCAATCTGAACGCTCAATGCGTCAAGGTGACAAGCGATGTCTATTGTTATTACAAATCCAGCTATCAACCCATGTTTCCCAGCGTTCCGGAAGGATATGATCCACTGGCGGGACTTATTGAAAGAGCCCATGATACTTCCGAAGGAAAATCCAGCATCCAGATTCATGCATTCATTGTTTTCTATGTCGCATTGACAACGGATACGCCACCGCCGGGGCATATCCTCGATATTCATCCCGAGTGGACGGATGAGAACTATGATGGCGAACAAGTGATCACCACCAGCGTCAATACCCGAATGTACCTCGATGCGGGAGCGCCGGAGGTTCAGGACTACTATGTGGACCGTGTCATGGAGATCGTAAACAGCTATGACATCGACGGCTTCAACATGGATCATATCCGATATCGACAACAGAACATGGGATACAACCCGATTGCCCTCAGCTGGTTCCACCATTTTACCGGGCGTTCCGATCGTCCGGCTATTGACGATCCGGAATGGTCCGATTGGAGAAGGGAACAGATAACGAATCTGACGAAACGCATTTTCGCCAATATCCGCAAAGTGAAGCCCCATATTCTTGTAACCATGGACGGCGTTGCCTCGGGGGGCGTTTATGAGAACATGGAAGACAATGTTTTCTGGGGAAAGGTGTTTCAGGATTATCCCGGATGGCTTTCAAACCATCACATGGACGCTGTTCTGGGAATGGCTTATCGTGAAGAAGCGAATCCGGCGTTGGCGCAGGAATTCAGCGAATGGCAGTCCTTTTTAAGAGACGTTCGGGGGGACCGGGAGGCGACAGCCATTGTGGCTGCCTATAAGAACAGAATTCAGGATACCCTTGTACAACTTCACAAAGTAAGGCGCTCTGGTTCTCCCATCCTCAGCATCTATAGTTTTTCAGAAATCAGTAACGAGAATGAATCCGAAGAAAGCTTTTTCACAGCGCTCCGATCTCAATTATTTCC
>JAFGFK010000159.1 GCA_016931135.1 Candidatus Sumerlaeota bacterium
AAATCTGGCGCGTGATCAGGATGGCGGTTTTAACGGGAATGGGTCCTTCGATCCGCGGATGGGTCTTTTCGCCTGTGAGGGTTTGCTGCGCGATTTTAGCGTCTTCGGGGCGCCGCGGAAGGAGGTCTGTCAGTTTCTCCCCTTCCACGAGTTCCATGATGATATAAGAAACGCCTTCGGGAGTTTCGCCGTTGTCGTAAATGGCTGCTGCGCCCGGATGGTTGAACTTCAGGGCGAGGGAAGCCTCGCGCTGGAAGCGTTTTTTGAACTCGCGGATGCTGGAGAGGTGCGGATGGCATACCTTTATGGCGTATTTCTTCCCATCCTTTTCGCTGATCGCCTCATAGACCGTTCCCATGCCGCCGGTTCCGAGCTGCTTGACAATTTTATACCCCGGTATGCGGATATTCGCATTGATAGAATTCTCTTCCATGGATTCCCCCATACAAAAGGAAGTTATGATATGATAAACTATATAAGGTTTGATTATACAGGGAAGGAGGGAATGTCAAGGGCATTGAAACAGAAATCAACAGGGAGTGTAGATAGTGGGGACGGAATGGCATTCCGTCCCTACTGGTTTTTACTGTATATCTCTCTTGACCTTTGAGTTCCTGCCTTTGATTTAATTTTCCAGATGAAATATCTATACTTTTATATTGAAAACTGCGGATGAAACAGGGAACATCCCTTTGCATTGGGTTGATAATTTTAACAAATGATGTTTTATATGAAATCCCTTTTTACTATCATCCTTTGTATTATCTTATCCTCATCCTTCGCTGAATCGGCGAACCTGGGTGAGGATTTTTTCAATCCGCTCGATGTTTTGATCGGCGATCCGCAGATTCTCAAGGATGGCGCTTCCTATTATCTCTACGGCACTACAGGCGCGCCCGGATTCGAGGTATTTTCCTCCACAGACCTTGTCAACTGGCGCAGATGGGGTTTCTGCTGGACCCGGGAAGATAAATGGGCGCAGAATTACCTCTGGGCGCCCGAGGTCATCAAATCCGGCGGCAAATATTACATGTTCTATACAGGCTCGGATAATTTCCTTTTGAAAATATGCGTTGCGTCGTCTGATTCGCCTATCGGTCCCTTCACCGATATCGCAGATCCCATGTACGGCGGAAGCGTGAACCACTTCGACCCCAGCCCGTTTTATGATCCTGCCTCCGAACGGTTTTACCTTTATTATACAAAGGACGTCTCACAATCCGGATCGAATTACAGCGAAATCTGGGGGGGACGCATCGCCCCTGATTTCAAATCCTTTGATGACGGACCTTACAAACTCTTCCAGGGCGATCAATCATGGGAGATCACAAACAACAAATACTTTATCGAAGGACCCAATGCGATCAAAAACGGCTCCTGCTATTACATGCAATACTCCGGAAGCGCCTGGAACTCAAAAAACTATGCCGTTGGTTATGCCACGGCAACCGCTCCCCTGGGTCCCTGGACAAAATTCAGCGGGAATCCGATCCTGAAATCCACGCCGGAGGCGTTCGCCCCCGGGCATGGATGTTTTACGCTCTCCCCTGATGAAACCGAACATTTCATCGTGTATCATAAACACCTTCACTCCGGAACCAACTGGCGTGAACTGGGAATAGACCGTATGGATTTCATCGCCACGGATGGAGATCCGCTGACCCCGGATTTGATCGAGTTATTCAACGCCCCGACGCGCCAGGCATGTCTTCTTCCTTGCGGCGCCGCTCTTTTAAATACGGCAAAATCTGACGATTTTTCCTCGAATATTGACCGCAATTTCTGGCATATCCAGAACGAGGAATCGACCAGGTGGAACCTCTCCTCCGGCGCGCTCAATATCATTCCCAAAACAGGAAACGCGTTTCTTCAATTTGCCCCGAAGGGCGATTTCAGCATCGAAACAAGGAGCAACTTCCCATGCCCCGGCCTTGCCGATGCCGCATACCTGATGGTATTTCAGGATAATTCCAATCATCTGAAATTCATGAGAATCAACCGTTACGGGCTCAAGATCGAAATGGAGAAAATGATAAACGGCGTTGCGGAGAATTTCGCTGTATCAGATACGCTTTCCGGAGATTATTTTTTACGGATCGTCAAAACAGGCGATCATTTCGACGCATTCTACAGCGATGACGGAACCAACTGGACTCCGCACAATGCGGGTTATGACATTCATTTTGACAAAGAGATTCAAATTGGAATCGGGGCGCAATCGCCATTCGGGAGCGATCCTCCCCTCGCCTCGTTCGATTATTTCAATATCATTATCACGAATCCAGCGCCAATCGGCGTTGATGACGAATTCACAACCGAGCCGCTCGATCGCGACTTGTGGCTTATCCATAACGAGAATCCGGAGACATGGTCAATCTCAGGCGGCGCGCTGAATATTCAAACAGAAGAGGGGGATGAGTGGAGATTTCGCAGGAACGCCCGGAATCTGTTTCTTCAAAAGGCGCCGGATAGCAATTTCGCCATCAAGGCAAAAGTTACGATCCACCCGGAAGCAAACTTTGAACAGGCAATGCTCCTTATGTGGTCGGATCACAATAATTTCATCAAGCTTGCGAGCGTATTTGATACTGGTTTGAAATTCGAGGCTGCGAGCGAATCAGGGGGGAATTACGCATCATATCAAACGGCGAATACAATCGGCGATACGGTTTTCTTGAAGATCATTAAAACATCGAACCATTACGATTTTTACGTGGGGGCTAATGATACGGATTATACAAAACTCGGAAGCGGGTATGACAATCCCATGAATCCGTACGGGTATCCTTTGAAGATTGGATTGGGCGCCATATCGCCGGAGAGCGGGCAAAGCCGCACCGCATCCTTCGATTTCTTCCGTGTGGAAAAATCCCCACCTGTTTCAACTCCCACCCCCACCCGCTTGCCCCTCAAATTCATGCTATTGTATTAAAACCAAAATTCCCATTCTTCCCAAAATTTTCCCATTTCCGCTCTTGACAGGAAATGAGCGTCATTCTAACACAATAACCATTTGTAACACAGGGAAAATATACCTGGGGAGAAAAAATTATTTGGAATAAGATGAGGTTAGCGTATCATGTTCAGTCAAAACCACAAACCGTCTCCTTGCCGCCTCGCAGTCTATCTTTTGCTCTCTCTCTTCCCTGTTAATTGCTTTATCACGGAGGAATCTATGGCGTCAACGGAAAAACAGATGGGAACTTCAGCGGGAGAAAAAGCGCAAAGCGGGATTTCGATCATTCCCGCCCCCTCGAGCCTAACCAGAAATGACGGCGCATTTACCTTGAATTCCAAAACGAAAATCCTCGCCCACAAGGCGGCTGCCGGAGAAGCGGAATATTTCTCGGAAGTCCTTTCCCCGGCGCTTGGGTATGATCTTTCCGTAAAAAAACTTTCCTCCAAACCCAAAACAAAAAATACCATCATTTTCGATATCAACGAAAATCTAAAGGAACTGGGAGATGAAGGATACCGCCTGAATGTGGACAAAATCCATATCCGGGTTGAAGCCATGAAACCAGCAGGCATCTTCTACGCATGCCAGACCATCCGCCAGCTGCTCCCTCCCCCGATCCTCTCCATGCAAAAAGTCTCGGATATCGAATGGACGCTCCCCTGCCTTTCCATCGAGGATAAACCGAGATACGAATGGCGCGGGCAACTCTTCGATTGCTGCCGTCATTTCTTCCCAAAAGAGACTGTCTTTCGCGCCATCGATCTCCTCGCCCTTCATAAAATGAACCGGCTGCACTGGCACATCACCGAAGATCAGGGATGGAGGCTCGAGATCAAAAAATATCCCAAACTGACTGAGATCGGCGCATGGCGCAAGGATGCCGAAGGCAACAGGTACGGCGGCTTTTACACTCAGAACGATGTGCGCGAAATCCTCGATTACGCCAGAAAACGCCATATCATCGTTGTTCCGGAGATTGAAATGCCCGGACATTCAAGGGCAGCGCTTGCGAGCTATCCTGAACTCGGCTGCACAGGCGGTCCTTATGAGGTGGGAAACCTCTGGGGCGTGTTCAATGATGTGTATTGCGCGGGAAATGAATATACCTTTGAATTCATCCAAAACGTTCTGGATGAGGTTCTGGAACTCTTCCCCTCCGAGTATATCCACATCGGCGGCGATGAATGCCCCAAGGAAAAGTGGAAGGAATGCCCCAAATGCCAGGAAAGAATCAAAAAGGAAAATCTCAAGGATGAACACGAGCTGCAGAGTTATTTTATAAAGAGAATCGACCGTTATCTCACAAGCAAGGGAAGACGGCTGGTTGGATGGGATGAAATCCTGGAAGGGGGGCTTGCGCCCGGCGCTGTTGTACAATCATGGCGCGGCGTAAAAGGCGGAATCCAGGCGGCAAATGAAAACCACGAGGTCATCATGTCTCCCACATCCCATTGCTACCTGGATTACCCCTACGACAGGATATCATTGGAAAAGGCGTATTCCTATGAACCAGTTCCCGAGGAACTTACCCCCGAAAAAGCCCGCTTCATAAAGGGCTTGGAGGGAAATATCTGGACTGAACACGTTCCGAGCCGCGATCGGCTCGATTACCAGGCGTATCCGAGGCTTTCCGCCCTGGCGGAAGTGGCATGGTCTCCGAAGGAAAACAAAAACTGGGAGGACTTCGAATCCCGCATGGCAGTTCATTATAAGCGCCTCACGATCCTCGGAGTTAAATACGGTTTCGACGAACTGGCGAAAATCATCAGGAATTCCACAGTTATCGGAGAATGGAAATCGGAACAAATGAAACAGGAAGGGGTAGAGATGGAATGGGACATCTCCTCTTTTATCAAGGATTCCGGAAAATTCAATATCATCTTTTACTATACCAAAGGACAATCCGCGGTTGAGATTGCCTGGGCAGCCCTGTTCGAGGATGGGAAAGAGATTGCGCGCGACACGCACGATGGCTGGAGCGGAGGCAACAAACGCGATATTATTTATGCGTTCGATCTTTCGCAGTATAAAACCGGCGCTCGTTACACGCTCAAGGCGCGCCTTACCCCGAACGGAAATACAGACTCCAACGGGGAGGTGCGGATTCAGCGCGACAAAAAATAATACCGAAGCGTTTATTCAGCGCGAAGATATAAAGAAACTTTTTGCAGCAAAAATCCTTAAAAATCCCCGATACATTCAACTAGAAAATTGGCGGGAAAGATTTCGCTCCACACGCCTCGGAAGCGCTCAGAAATATGCCCTTGCGAGGCGCTTTTTTCGCGTCCCTTTTCCCTCCATTTCTCCCGATTTCCCCACACCAGGGAACACAACGCGCATATTACGTACAGAAATGTAATACTCTAAAAAATTCACTTATTTTAATCAATCTTCCAATATAATCAGGGCGATAAGATCGGCGATATCGACTTTACCGTCGTTGTTGATGTCGCAATAGATGGACTTTCCAGATCCAAGTAGATAATCGATCAACTCCTGCCTTGATGGAACTGGATAAACCCTGATGTAATCCCCCTTGGTTTCCGTGTCAAACGATAATCCATCAGATACTGTAAGGCTTATGGTATAGGTTCCCGGAGCATCATAAGAATGCGTTGGATTTTGTTCCGAGATGGATTGAGTATCCCCAAAATTCCATTCCCACTGAGTGATGGGACCCCCAGAAAGATCTATGAAGGAAATGGGACGATTAACCAGAGAAATAGTCGACATGGCATAGAAATCTGCGACAATCGTTGATGTAGGTGTTGGCGTAGGTGTTTCTGTAAATGTGGCAGTAGTTGTGGGAGTGGGAGTCGGTGTAGGAGAAGGTGTGGAACTTGGCGAAGGGATGGGACTGGGCGACGGGGTTGGTGTCGGAGTGGGTGTGGGAGTGGGAGATGGGGTGGGAGTGGGTGTTTCTGTAGGAGAAGGTGTGGGACTTGGCGTTGGGGTAGGGGTGGGTGTAGGTGTAAGAGTTGGACTTGGACTTGGGGTGGGTGATGGCGTTGGAGTAGGTGTGGGACTTGGCGTTGGGGTAGGCGTAGGTGTTGGCGTGGGAGTTGGCGTAAGAGTTGGAGTCGCCGTTGGGGTAGATGTAGGTTGACTATAACCTGTATCTCCAGAACTAAATCCACTTTCCTCACAAATATTCCTTGCGTTTACCTGATAGTTATAGATGACTCCAGGGCTTACTAAATAATCGTTATATTCAGTATTGGCTTGCCACGAACTTAAAGAGGAGCCATCCCGATAAACTTGATATTCACTCGCTCCTGTTACAGAATTCCATGTGATATAAACGTGATCATTATAAGTTCCATCAGAAGCTGATACTCCTGTAGGTGTGTCCATTGGAAGAGGCATAATAGTAAAAAAGGAATCCGAGAAATCCCAGGGATTGCCGTCATTTGTATCTGATATACCAAAATAATATGTATCTGCTGTAGGAAGATCACAATCAACCGTCCATGGGAAATATCCATTACTAGTACTTGTACTTGATGTTATAACACGATACATGTTTCCAGGACTTGTCCCGTCTTTATAAAGATGAATTTGTATATTTGATGTTTGAGAACCGCAATAATCCCATGTAATGTTATAATCATTTCCCTTGAACCAGATAATCCCGCCATTATTTTGGGTAACATCTATTCCGTTGACTATTGTGAAATTATTATCTGAAAAGTCCCACGGATCTCCATCGGGATATTCTGAGATCCCAACCTTGTAATCACTTCCTTCCAATAGATCACAAGGTACATTCCATGTAAAAGGGCTACTATCAGGACTGATATTATTGGCTCTTTGAAATAATCTGTGGGTAAGAAATAAGGAATAAGAAATCAAGAACAAGAGGAAGGGGCGATAGCCCCAACCCCCTTCCTC
>JAFGFK010000160.1 GCA_016931135.1 Candidatus Sumerlaeota bacterium
CATTGATCCAAGATAGTGAAAGAGAAATCTTCGGGGGAATATCCTATGAGGGATAGGATTTCCTTTCCCATAAATTCATAGGATTCCTGTCCATAAAGGAAACGATAGGGAACGCCGGATGCGTTTTCAATCGCCCCGCGATAAATCGCCTCGGAATGAGCCAGGTCCTGCTGCGCGCGTTTCCTTTCTGCAATCTCCTGCCTGAGAAGCGAATTAGAGAGAGAGAGTTCCCTTGTTCGTTCGTCGACTCTTTTTTCCAGTTCTTCATGCGCCTTGCGCAATTCGTCTTCCGCATATTTTTTTTCAGTGACATCGTGAGCCACGCAAACGCAGCCGATGATCTTACCCTGAATATCCTGGAGGGGCTCAACATAGGAGTCGAAATATTTTCCCAGGAGTTCCATTTCATAACTGGAGGAGATTCCCTGGAGAGCTCCCTCGTGCATGGCGACGGGAACGAGGGAGGAATCCTTGTCTGTAAAGAAATCGTTAAGCGTTTTTGCAATGAACTGATCGGGATCGAGATTCAGGGCGCGAAGTCCGGCGCCCCGGAGAAGGGTGAAGCGGAGGTCGTTATCCGTTGTCCACAGCAGGGCGGGTATCTGTTCCGTGAGGAGGCGCAGGTTTTCTTCACTTTGCAGGAGCCTGGTTTCCGCCATGGTGCGATCGAGCGCGCCGCTGCAATGATCGGCGAGAATCTGGAAAAGCTCGAGATCGGACTGATCGTACATATCCCTAGAATAGCTTTGTATCGAGATAACGCCGACATTTTTATCCGCCTTGCGAATGGGGACAAACATGAGGGAGCGGGAGCGCCGGGATTTATCGCCGAAGGGAATGATGTTATATTTTGTATCATCCTCAAGATTTTTTCGCAGGATGAGTTTGGGTCCTTCCGCCAATACTAGTCTGAGGAAAAAAGCCCTCTCTTTAGTAGCGGCGGGAGAAGGGACTTGTTGCCGCACGCCATCCATCACATCAAAGTTGACCACGGCTTTGAACTTATCCATGTCTTTTTGATAAAGAACCATATAGGAGGCATCCCAGCCGAACAATTCATCCGCAGCTTTGAGAACCTCAAGTGCGACCTCATTAGGCGCGGAAACGGAGCTCAATTTCTGCTCAAGGGAGGCGAATATGGCATTAATGCTTTCCTGGTGGGATTGTTGGATCAAATGCCTTCTCACCAGGCTGAGAACAACAATCCAGACAAAAATCAGTACAGGAATGGAGCCCAAAATAATGGCAAAGGCGAAAAAGGCTCTTTTTCTCAAGGAGAGCGCCTCATTTTCAACCTTGGTTTTAAGGGATTCGGAAAGTTCATAATTTTTGGCGTCAAAATTATCTATATTTTCCCTGAATTCCTGGCTGTAAACAAGCGCCCGCGCATCATCCAGGCGGCCCTGCCGAACCAGATCAAGGGATCTTTTTTCAATCCCAAGGAGCCGGGTATTTGCTTCGTTGATTTTATCGGCAATTTCTCTGATTTGGGAATCCGGCGCTATACGTTTAATCTCCTTGATGGCGTTATCGACATCATTCGCCAGATAGAGATACACATTTTCCTCATCCAAGTTTCCG
Source organism: Candidatus Sumerlaeota bacterium (assembly GCA_016931135.1). GTDB lineage: Bacteria > Sumerlaeota > Sumerlaeia > MWCT01 > MWCT01 > JAFGFK01. The sequence goes on from JAFGFK010000160.1 coordinate 1,582, forward strand.
GTCTGGGCTGCGTTTCTGACAATCGAGGTCATGGTGGGGCCAGAATTCAGGGAATTGATCAGGAACTGAAATCTATAATCGCGCGACAAAGCGGATTTGTATCCCTTATACGATTTCCATATATGCCAACCGGCAGCGATAAATCCGGCAAGGGTAATGAGAAGGGCGAAGGTAATCGCCTTCATGGGAAAGACGCTGAACATGGAGACGGATTTTTTTTTCACTTTATCATCTCCCTGCTTTTCGAAAATGGGGCGTCCCGCATCTGCGTCATCGAATCAAAAAAAGGAAGCCTTTTTTTATACAGTTCCAAACGTTTCTCGATATCTCCGGCAAGGGAAACCTGATCAAGAGCGAGGGCGAGATCCAGGGCTTTTTGCGCCGTATCGACGGCTTCGGAAAATCTCCCTGAGGAGGCATAAGCCGCGGCAAGGGTATCCAGATAAGAAGGAATTTTGAAGTCCGTGCGCTGACATGCCTGGAGAGCCAACCGGAGGGATTCTTCCGGATTTCTAGTTTGAGAATCCGGGGAAACGCTCAGCGCCCATGCGAGCTGGTTTTTCACTTCCGCCCAATCCGGATTCAACGCCAGGGCTTTTCGATAATGATCCTGAGCTTCCTGTATTTTGCCCATTCCTTCCAGATTCAGCCCCAGTTGATAATGCGCCCTGGAATGATGCGGTGAAGATTGAATCAATTTTTCAAAATGCGAAACGGCTTTCTCCGGTTGTCCGTTGCCGGAAAAGGCGAGCCCAAGATTATAACGTATTTCGGCGTCTTCGGGTTTGATTCGAAGAACCTCGGAGAAATGATGGATTGCCTTGGGAAACATTCCCATTCGGGCGTAAAGGGCGCCCAGGTTATTGTGGGCATTGGCGTAGTCGGGATCGAGTTCCAGGGCTTTTGAATAAAATTCTTCGGCTTTTTCCGGGTCTCCCCTTTCTGTAGAGATGAAGCCCAGGTTGTAAAGCGCTTCCACATGAAAGGGATTGATTCGAAGAACCTCGAGAAAATGACGCTCGGCATTCTGATAATCCTTCTTTTTTGCCCATTCCATTGCAAGATTGAAATGAGAATCAGCGTCATCGGGATTCTTGGCAAGGATGTCAATGAAATGATCCATCGCCTGATGCGGGTCTCCGGAGCTGGAGAAGAGAACGCCCAGGTTATGCCTGGCGTCGAGATAATCCGGTTTCAAACGCAGGGCTTCGACATAATGCGCCTTTGCCTTCCCGGAATCATTCAATCCCGCATAAGCCATGCCCAAGCCATTATGCGCTGCAGCATTGTGAGGATCATGCGACAAAGCCGTTTCGCAGGCATGAATCGCCTCTTGGAAATTTCCGGCTCTTGCCAGAGCCTGTCCAAGGCTTGCCCATCTTTCAGGATGATGGGGAAGCAGCCTGATGACGTTGCGCCAGGCGTCGGCTTCCTCCGGGGCAAGATCCGTATTCTGCAAGAGATGAGCGAAATTTTCATGGAGCATCCAATCGTCCGGCTGTTTTTCGAGGGCGTATCTGTAAGCAAGCAGGGAATTTCGTAATGCCGGGCTGTCCTTGTATATTTTCAATTCCCGCATACAGATTCGCTTCTCATCCATCCTGTCGGAATGATTCATTTGATTGGTAAATGGGGGAACACTCATTCTTTCCAGCATCAATTTCAATATTCTGCCCTGATCGAAGGTTGTATAAGCCAGATTTGCGGCGCAAGCGGATTCATCCGGTATTTCCCCGGAAGGAGAAACGGGGATTTGCCGTTCGATGATTTTTGCCAGAAAAGAGGCGATGCGATAATTCCCTGAGAAATTCAGATGAACGTGATCGAGGAAGGAATCATCTCCCGGGATATTATTTTTCGAAAGCCTGTCGATTTCGCCGGAGACATCGGCAAGGATTGCCCCCTTCTTCAATGCGGTTTCCCTTATGGCATTGTCGATCCGGCTATCCGCGCGGAAGCGAAGACAATCATAATCCCGCGCGAGGAGAAAATGATGACGGGCTTCCTCGGGTTTTCCTGTTTCCACGAGACATGTTCCCATGCGAAAATGCAGATCGGCGAAGGAGTCATCGAGGAGAAGGGCTTGCCGGTAGAAACGGATCGCTTCCTCGCAGGATTTCTGATTTTCCATTTCAACGCCAGATTCATAGAGGCGATTCCACTCGATTTTACGTGATTCGGAAATCTGTTCGGAATGAAGGGAGGCAAAGGGTGGGCAGGAGGCAAGGTTCGTCGCGACAGGGCAAAGAATGGTTTTGGCGCGCGCTTTTTTTCCCGCATTACAAACATCGGCAAGATTTTTCGAGAAATGCCGGTATGTTATTTGAAGTTTCTTGTCGTCATGCCTGATTTTGTGTTTCAGAAAGAGATTCATCCCCCAAACCGAAGGGCGCTCGACTTCTTTCGAGAGCGCGAATCTGCAGGAATGAAGGAGTTGTCCGATTCTGTTTTTTTCGATCCATAATTTGAGCCGGATCAGGGAAAGGCTTCGGGAAAAAGGCGAGAAGACCGTGCCAGAACCAAAAGGTCCGACCACCTCGTTGTTTCCGGCATAGACGATAAAGAAGTCGGGCTTGAGAATGGCGGCGTCGCGCGCAATCTCTCTTATCATATAGGAGTTAATGCCTGTCATCGCTGCGTTAATGACCTCGAAACGATGATCCGGGAAGCGGGAATTCAAAATGAATTCCAGGATTCTGGCAAAGCCAAAGGAGGGATCGGGGTCTCCCATAGCTGCGGATTCGCCGAGTATGACGATTCGGAAATGTTTTTCCTTTTTATGAGGAGAAATGATCTGTTCGAGGGGGCTTCGAGCGATGCTGCGAGGGAAGAACCTCCAGCCGAATTTTTTATTTTCCGTGAAAAAGATTTTTCCATCGAATTTTGATTTATTATAAAAGGCTGCCGGGTAGCCGAAATCGAGAATCCGGAGGCATATTTCAAAAACAAGAAAGATAAAGAAAGGAATGAAGAGAAGGCATATCAGGGGAAATCCCCAACGCCGCCAACCCTTGAGGGATTTACTTTTATTGGGGGCGCCCGGGGCGATTTCACCTTTTTTTTCCCTTTTATTCATCCCTCTCACTTCTCTTAATGACATTAGTTTGGCAAATTCAGGGATCAAACCCTATAAAAATCCATCATAATTATGCGGATATCTGTGATGATGGGAAACGCTGTATCTATAATTTAGCATAATATTTCCGTAAAATACCTGGATTTTTATAGGGATTGACCCCCGATTTGAGAAAAAACTCAGGATAGTTTGAAGGATTTTTATAGAGTTTGATCCCATGATGCAACCAATTTGCCAAACTACTGTTAATGATTAAAAAAAATAAAAAAACTTTACGTCTTCCAATAAAAAAACATCCTTCAAAAAAACCGGAACAATTCAAGGATTTTACTTACGATGAAATAAAAAAAAGGGATCTTTGGGAATAACCCAAAGATCCCTTGGGAGATTATCCTCTTATCAAGGATTTGTAATCGAATCGCATGTTTCGGCATTCATGGAAGGATCGTATGTATAACCAGAGGCGACAATGCCGGTTATGCAGAAGGTAAAGGTTCCGCCCTTCTTTTTGTTGGGAGATTGAAGGGTGACCTTCCCATCCGAGCCTGTAATCCCTGAGGATGTTCCGGTAACAGCGCCGCTCCAGTTTCCGGTAACTGAAGCGCCGGAAACATCGGCGCCGGAATCGTTTTTGATCCAAACCGTGGCTGTGGCGAAATAATTGACGCCTGCGTTACCGGCTCCCATGGATATGTCGTAAACATAAACCTCTCCGTCGGGTTCGGGGGTTGGGGTAGGAGTTGGCTCAGGCGTGGGCGTTGGCGTCGGTTGTCCGCCATCAGAACTGTCGCATGTCTCGATGTTCTTGGAAGGATTATACGTATAACCGGCTACGACTACATTGGTAACGCAGAAAGTGAATGTGGCGTCTTTCTTGGTTTTAGGCGAAGAAAGGGTAACTTTTCCATCTGCGCCGGTAGTTCCCGAAGAAGAACCAGAAACCGCCCCGCTCCACTCGCCAGTTACGGTAGCGCCGGAGATATCGTTTCCATTATCATCCTTAATCCAGATCGTGGCGTTTGCGTTAATATTAACTCCGGCAATGATCTTAATGACGTTGATATCGTTAACAAAGACATCGGCTGAAGGAATGGAAGTTGGGGTAGGCGTTGGCGTCGGGGTGGGGGTGGGTTCACCTCCAAAGATCTGATTGTTATTGACATCTCCCCTTGTTCCGGGCGTGGGATTGACCCAGGAAAAATCTTCGTAAAGAACGCCATTTCCGGAAAGTTGGAGGGTGTAACCTACCGGACAATCGGAAGGTTGGGAAACGACAATATCTATGGATCTCATGTTGATTGCGGGACCGTTTGTAGCTTTGAAGCTGCCCTCATAGCTGAGGAATTGGATGACTTCACCAGAGGGATTGACGAGCGCGACGCCATCAGGAGAGCCATTCTGGAGTCCTGTGATATAGAACCAGAGAGTTCCGTATCCATTCTGCTGGTTGGGAATGGAACCTGAGCAGTCTTTTGTGGCAAAATAAGATCCATCATAGCCATTGTAACCATAGATTTTCCAACCGGAAAGGCTTGTTCCCGCAGGTCCTGCGAGTTCAATCCCCTCATCCTTATCGGTTCCGTCGTTGTCATAATGGATTTCGTTGATGAAAATCGAGGCGCTGGGCGCCTGAGTGGGGGTAGGAGTGGGCGTTCCTGTTGGAGTGGGGGTTGGAGTGGGTCCTCCGCTCAATGGGAAATAGACTCCATTGACCTCGAAATAACTCGCTCCATCGGTAACGCAATATACATAAGGATTGCCCTGATAATGATCGAGGGGGGTGTCAAAGCGATAAGAACCGATAGCGTTCAAGCGATCGATAGCTCCCTGAGCGGGGTGTCCGTAGGGGTTCCCGATGCCATAAGAAAAGACGTGCGCTTCGGGAAGGATATAATTGAGGAAATCGGTGAGGGAGGCGTTATCGCTTCCGTGGTGATCCACCTGATAGAGATCGCAATCTCCGGCTGCGAGACCCTTTGGGGGTTCGTAAGTTTGAGTCTCGAGGTCGCCGCCGAAAAAGCATTGAAAATCCAGGAAATCGAGGCGATAGACGATTCCATTGTTGTTCTCATCGCTCGAGGTTCCCGATCCCCCTCTTCCCAGGTAGGTCATGGCGGCGGAGCCGAGAGTGAAGGTTTCGCCATTTTTTCTTTTATTCAAACCGGAGGAGCCGAAGTAATTGTCATATTCCGTATAGGCTGCTGAATCATAGGATCCGCCTCTGTCATAGGACCAGATGAGGCCGCCCGGATAAAGGGCGTGAAATTCATCGAGGGCTTTCAAGTGGTCGGAATGAAAATGAGTGACCATGATATAATCGAGCGCGTTGTCGCTGAGCCCTTTGGAGATGGCGTCCTCCATGGCTGCGATAAAAGGGGTGGCGTCATTGGAAGGTCCGCCATCAATGAGGCAGGAAACGCCAGTGGGTCCGATGATCAAAGTGGCGTCGCCCTGGCCAACGTCAATAAAGTAGATATGCAGATTTCCATCGCCAATGCCGAAGACAAGAGATGCGCAAAAAAAAGTGAACGCAAGAAGGCAAAACTTTTTCATAGTTATACCTCCGTGAAAATATTGCCCTGATTATGTCCCCAAGAAAATCCCATTTGTCAAGCGCGGTTTTCAAAACATAAGATGAGAGAAGAGAGCAAATATCGTGCACGTTTTATAAATTATTTTAACTTCCTGTAAGGCATTGAAAAATAAATCATTACGCGAAAGGGAGGAACGAAAAATCGCCATGAGGGAAGAACAGAGTAACAAACATTATTAATAAAATGCGATAAAGATTGGCATGTTGAACGGGAAGATTTTCATGCGTTGAGGGAAGGGGAAACGCTTTTCTGGCGGAGATTGAAGATATCGAGACATTTTTCCAGTATGGCGTCCAATTCAAGGAGTTTGATGGGTTTAGTGATAAAATCCGTAGCGCCCAGCCTCAGAGCCTCGATAACGGATTCCATGGAACCATGTCCTGTAATCATGACCACAGGCATGTCTGGAGAGATTTCCGGGATTTTTTCCAGGAGGGTGATTCCATCGATGCCGGGCATTCGGATATCCACCAGCGCCAGGTCAAAGTCGCGAATCTTTAAAATTTCAAGGGCGGAATATCCATCATAAGCGCTATAAACGGAATGTCCAAGATCTTGAAGATAATCGGGTAGAGTTTTATGGACGATTTCTTCATCATCCACGAGAAGAATATTGAGGAAATCTTTCATGTTAAACTCCTCCCAATTCAGGAGTGAAAAATATATATGATAGAAAGAGGAGCAAATATCGTGCACATTGGGCGTAAAAAATGTATGCGATTGAAAAATAAGAGATTAAATGTTATATATTATAAAAGGGCGCAGATTCGTTTGATAAGAATATGTCAATGCTTGATAGAAACATTGAACAACTTCTGACAAAGGGAATTCCGACGAAAATCAGGTAATTCCAAAATTTTTCAATTTATAACGGAGGGTGGAATAAGGCATGTCAAGTTTTTGAGCTGCCAGACGTCTGTTCCATCTGGCATCTTCAAGAGCCTTTAGAATACGGCTTTTTTCGGTTCCCTTATCGTGATCTTCGGCAGGCGATATGGGAATGACGTCGAGGAGGTTTTGAAGGCGAATATGTTCGGGCAGGATCATGCCTGAGCGGCACTGTATGGCAGCCAGTTCGATCATGTTTCTGAGTTCCCGCGCATTGCCGGGATAATCATAATTCATGAGGGCGTTTCTGGCGGAATCGGAAAAACCCTGGAAATGGAGGTTGCGCATGGAGGCGTATGAATTCAGGAAATGTTCCGCAAGGGGCATGATATCTTCTTTTCGTTCCCTGATGGGGGGGATATGAATCGTATAAACATTCAGTCGGTAGAAGAGGTCTCTGCGGAATCGTCCTTCGCGAACGAGATTTTCCAGGGGGATATTCGTAGCTGCGACAACGCGCAAGGCGACCTTGATTTCCTTGAGTCCGCCGACTCTGCGGAAGGTTCTGGCTTCCATGACGCGCAGGATGGACGCCTGTGCGGAAAGGGAGAGGTCTCCGATATCATCGAGGAAGAGGGTGCCGCCATCGGCCATTTCGAAATAACCGGCTCTGTCTTCATGGGCGCCGGTAAATGCGCCGCGCACATGGCCGAACATGGCGCTTTCGAGGAGGGTTTCCGGGAGCGCGGGGCAGCAAACCGGGATAAAGGGGCCATGAGCGTTGGAGGCTTTGTTATGGATTTCAGAGGCAGCGACCTCCTTACCCACGCCGGTTTCACCCGTGATCAAGATGGTTTCGCAACCCGCATCGACCGCCTCTTCGATCTGCTTGCGCACCTTGATCGCTGAGGCGCTGACGCCTATGAAATGGGTAGCGCCTCCATCGATGTCCCCATATTGAATTTTCTTGATCGTTTGCTGAAGGACGCTTTTTTCACGGCGCAGCGTGTAGAGATTGACGCATTTTTCCAGGACGGCGTCCAATTCGAGGAGTTTGATGGGTTTGGTGAGGAAATCCGCGGCGCCGAGGCGCAGCGCCTGTATGGCGGATTCCATGGAGCCATGCCCGGTTATGATGACAATGGGCATTTCGGGTCTGATTTCCGGTATTTTGTCCAGGAGGGAAATCCCGTCGATTCCGGGCATCCGAATATCCACCAACGCCAGGTCAAAATAGTTGTCCTTCAAAATTTGAAGGGCGGAGTAACCATCGCGAACGCCCTCCACCACATGCCCCAGATCGTGGAGGTAATCGGAGAGGGTCTGATGGACGACCTCTTCATCATCGACGAGCAGAATATGGAGCAAATCCTTCATGGTTATTTATCCATCCTCCTTGTTAGGGCGCATCTTGACACCGTTACCAAAACATCCTGAAATCGGGGGTCAAACCCTATAAAAATCCAAATTGTTCCTCATAAAAATATACATATTGCCAACAAAATCCCCTGGGAAAGTCTAAACTTATACTCGCGCATTGGATTTTTATAGAGTATGACCCCATAAGGCTTATCCCGCATTCCTCGTAACGGTGTCA
>JAFGFK010000161.1 GCA_016931135.1 Candidatus Sumerlaeota bacterium
CGTACAATACAAGATTGGGAGCAAGGAAGAAGAAATCCTCAAGGCCCGGCAAAATCTCTTTTACGCATTGCTGAACAGCATCCTGAAATATTTATTGAAATAAAATAAACTATCAATGCGGATATTTGTATTTATTCATGTTATCTGTTTTAATCTATTCAATCCTGTTCATCCCGTTCATCCCTGTTAAATAAAAGCATTTTCTTTCCGTGATACGCTTTCAGAGAGTCTTTCCCAAAACATACTGTTATTACTTGACGCATCGAACGAGTCTTTTTTATGATCCTTTATATTTATTTAATAAAGAGGCGTTGTCATGCAAACAGCAAAACTTTTCCAAAACGGAAAATCTCAAGCCGTTCGACTTCCCAAAGAATATCAATTCATTGGTAAGGAAGTATTTATCCAGAAACATGGAAACGCTGTAATCCTTATCCCTCATGAGAAAGTTTGGGAAGTTTTCATGGAAGGCGTGACTGGATTTTCAGATGATTTCATGAAAAGCGGAAGGGATCAGGGAAAAGACCTGGAACGGGAAAGCATGTAATGTATCTGCTGGACACAAATACATGTATCTACGCAATCAACAAGAAGCCCGATCATGTTATTGAGAAGGTCATTGAAAAGTCCAAAAAAGGAATCTATATTTCCGCATTAACAATTGCGGAATTGGAATATGGAATTGAAAATAGCAGGCAGATAGAGAAAAACAGAATTTCTCTATTGAAATTTCTAACGCCTTTCATTGTCATTAACTACGATGATAATGATGCCATATGCTATGGTAAGATGAAAGCTAAATTGAAGAAAACAGGGTATCTATTTGGTCCGATAGATATGCTCTTGGCTTCCCAAGCGTTATGCAAAGATCTCACCTTCGTCACAAATAACATAAGTGAATTCAGTCGCGTGGAAGGTCTTCAGATAGAAGATTGGACAAATAAAAACTAAGAGGAGACTTCGAACAACTGGTTCCAGCTGAAATGGAATGATGAAATCGATCTTACCGAGTCTGAAGTATGGATAAACGGGATGTAAAACATTTCTCGGGTTATCCCCTTCATGATCTTCGAGTCCTTGTCACGTCGAAGTTCCATGCTTATGCAAGGAACGAAGACGGATTCATGGTTCAATAAAAAATATGATTCTCCGAAACAATATTCAAATCGGGTCTTGACACATCAAACCAGGATTTTTTACGATCCTTTTTCGAGATGATAGATTGATTAAGTTCCATACGGAAGCGATTGTGTCCAATTCCGCCGAATCGGAACTTCGAGAAATAAAAACTCTAAATCGTTGGGCAGTACAGGGAGATATGTGTGTTGAAGGATTTCGAGAAAGAGATACCGCAACGGCTCTTAGATATTGAGGACAAGAGCCGTTCAAACCTGTTCGCATGGCGTGGACAGTTTTCCCCCCAGCTTATCGAAACGTTGATCGAGGCATATTGCCCTCGTGATGCTACAATTCTCGACCCTTTTGCAGGAAGCGGAACAGTTCTGTACGAAGCAGCGAGAATGGGACTCTCGGCTTACGGGTTCGAACTTAACCCATCCGCATGGACTTTCAGCAAGCTTTACGAATTCGCTAACGTCCCCCATCCATCACGAGGGGCTGCTATACGGGAACTGCGGGCCAAAGTTGCCCACGAGTTCCCGATTGTGCTCTTCTCAGAAGAGGTGCTTCCTCCTGATGAGGTAGAGTCCAGAATTATCCGGATTGGGAAATCGATCAGTGACAATGCAAAGATTCTGTGCAATGCGCTGGTAGTGTTGCTCGATATCTTCAACAACAATGTATCCAGCGGTTTAATACAGAACAAACTCATGGCGATAGGTGAACTTGTTTGGGGACTCCCATACTCTAAAAGACTGATCAAAGCCGATCTGCAAGATGCTCGTCGCCTCCCCATAGGAGGCCACTCGATTGATTTCGTTATCACTTCGCCTCCATATATAAATGTTTTCAACTACCACCAGAACTACCGCCGTTCCGTCGAAATTCTTGGCTGGGATGTGCTCCGTGTTGCTCGCTCAGAGATCGGATCTAACCGGGCGAATCGCGGGAACAGGTTCCTTACTGTAGTGCAGTACTGCATTGACATGGCTAACGTTCTGCAAGAGATTGCAAGGGTGGTTCGCCCTGGAGGCCGTCTTGTTATAATCGTAGGGTATGAATCAAGGGTACTCGGTGTTCCATTCAACAACGCAGAAATAGTTGAAGAACTTGCTAAGCAGATTGGGATGTTCGACCTCGCGATTAGACAGAACCGCGTATTTCAGAACCGTTTTGGGCAAGACATCCGTGAGGATATTCTTAACCTTACAAGACGATCCTACTCAAATGGATGCGATCTTCCCGAAAGCGTCGGCCGCAAAGTGGCCATAAATGCGTTGCGGCGAGGATTCCCATCTGTCGTTTCCAAAAACAGGCATTTGCTCGATGAGGCATTGTCTTCGGTCGAACGTACAGAGGGAACGGTGATATTTAACAGTACCGACTATAACACCTACCAAACCCGTGAATACGTGATGATGGTCAAAGAAGAGGAGGTAGACTATCCTATGAATAATAACAACATGAATTTACCGACACCCCATTTCTCCAAACTCAAAGCTCTCTTGGAAAACCCACGATTGCCAGTGCAAGACAAACCACGCGTTGAAGAGGCACTCGTTCGCTACCGAGAATGGATTAAAGAGCTTGAGTCTGTACCAACGGGAAGAAAGGGGGCTGTGCAGAAGCTTGTTGATACGACGAACAAGTACAAGGCTTTCATTGAGCTTGAGTTGATATTTGATAGCCCAGAGGACTTTCTCTACCGCCAGAAGGGACAGATTAAACTCGATAATACAATCTTGGAGGAGTTTCTCCCGCATTTGATGTTTCGGGGTCTAAACATCCCTTCTGGTACTTTCGAATTTGGGCCTCAGAAGACTTTTGCAGGGCTGAGTTTTACTTCATGTGTGGGCAATACCGGCCAAGGGGGGCAGGCGAATCTGAGGACAAAGGATCAGGATTTTGTCCTTGGGAAGCGCCTCTTCTTGATGACATCTTTCGACAGAGAGTTTCGTGATGCTGAGCGCTTGGAAGCGCACTTGGGCTATGTGTGCGCAGAGTGCAAGACCAATCTGGACAAGACTATGTTCCAAGAGGCAGTGGCAACTAGCAGAGACCTTAAGATTGCGGTTCCCGCCTCCCTATATTTCCTTGTGTGCGAGTTCCTTGATATGACCCCGGTGTCAATAACATCGACTCATATCGACGATGTTCTGATTGTGCGCAAGACCAAACGGATGAATTCCAATATTCGTCAGGAATACCGAACTGCGAGCGACCGAAAAGCACATCGCAGTGAGTACATTGAGTTTCTGGATGGTTCTAAATACCATGCGGATGTTTTCCAGCGCATGATTGACAAGATACAGGCGATGGCGGATGACACAGACCCCACTGCCGGGAAGGTTCTAAGCCGGGGGTACTTCTGAAAAAAACTGCCCCACAACCGCATCAACTAGTACTGGCAATTCCGCTGCGCTTCATTCCCTTCGGTTATGCCCATCGTTGGCAAAATCATGGAATTATAAAACCAATCACATCCGCCGTATCGTTTATCCCATCTACATTGATGTCGTGCTGATAATGGCTGCGCCCCAAAAGATAATAGAATCAATGCTCTACGATTAAAATCAGGGCAAAGTCGCCACTACATTGACTTTTCGGAATGACGCGCCAATAATATCAACGCTTTATATCGAAAACGGGATGAATTTTTTTTGTTTTAAGTCATAACTGCGGAAGATGGGTTACAATGCAAGATAATTGTCCTGAAAAGGGAAAGAAGGAAATTCAAAGGGAAAGAAAGTTCAAATATCTTTTAAACCAGGATTCAATTTAAGGGTGAAGCAAAAGGTGAATAATATCCGCAACGTCTGTTTTTGTATCGGTATTGGTATCGTGAGGAAAACCGCCTCTATCGAGAAGATAATCAACAATATCCTGAACGCTGGGCGCAGGCGACATGACTCTTATATCCGCCTCCTGCATTCCATGCCATGGGATATGGAACCAGGGACCATGAGATTGATAGGGCGTTGTCGCCGGATTGTATGTAAATCTCATCCTCCAGTGATACAAGGCGTTTTCCGGAAGAACAGGAATCGATATTCCCAGGGGACCTTCAAATTGGTTCTCATGATAAGGAATGCTCGCATTAAAACCTCCGCCAAGGGGCGTTCCAAGAGGGTTGTAATCCCATTGCCCTCCGATCTTCCCCCTTCCAAAGGGATTGATAATTTGCCCCTGTAAATCCATTCCGTTTCTATCCGTCCTTCCCAGAAGACTGACTCTTCTGCCGGAACCAGATGAAAACTGCTCCGGTTTTACCAGGCGACCGTTGCCCCCTCCTCCAAGATAAAGATTGACCCTGCCGACAATCTGGGTAACGGGTTTATACCCCGGCGCGCCAGTAAGGACATCCGAGAAACCATCCCCGTTGACATCCCCTGCCGATGCCACGCATTTCCCGAGGTTTGCCCCTTCATCGAAGGCATAGGCTCCCCAGTTAGGAGCGCTCGATGGTCCTGTGGGGGATCCGAGGAAGATGTGGACAAATCCCGCATCCGGTACGTTCTGTGGAAAGGGAGGATCGCCAACCACTATGAATGAATCATATTCAGGCGCGCCAATGATGACATCGGAAAATCCATCGCCATTCACATCTCCGGCAATCGAAACCGATTTCCCAAACTGGGCGTCCGGTTCGTTCGATTCCCCCATCCACAAATGATTCAGCGCGTAAAGACCTTCGGAAGTTCCATGAAAAATGAACGCCGCTCCTTCATCTTCCAATCCGTTGTCATAAAACGGGGCGCCGATGATGACATCGGAATAGCCATCCCCGTTGACATCTCCGGCTGTACTTGCCGATTCTCCGAAGTTTGCATGCGCCTGGTTCGATTCGTACATCCAGTCGGGGCTTGCGTGAAGTCCCGCAAGCGTTCCGTGATACACATAAACGCAGCCTTCGTCGGTTTCTTCATTGTCGAAAAGGGGAGAGCCTATGATCACATCGGAAAAGCCGTCACGGTTCACATCGCCTGCCGTTGCCACGCTTCTCCCAAAATACTCTCCTCCCTGCGAACCGTAGAACCGCGACGCGAATTCAAAACCGAGTCCTGCGGAACTTCCGTGAAATACATAAACATTGCCCCTGTTGGAGCCGTTCTTATAATGGGACGCTCCGATTATGATATCCAGATATCCATCACCATTGACATCTCCAGCGCAAGCCACGCTGTCGCCGAAATGACCGCCGATATCGCTCGGGGTATAGAACCAATCTGCTGTTTCTCCGATCCCTGAGCCGCTCCCTTGATAAACATAAACGCGTCCATTGTCATTATCGTATCCGGGCGCGCCTATGATAATATCATCGTATCCATCGGCGTTTATATCGCCTGCCGAAGAAAGAGCCTCGCCAAAATGGGCGTTTGTTTGATTACTTTCCAATACTCGGGAAGGAACAAAAAAAGGAGTATCGCCAGCCATTCCGTGATATATATAGACCATTCCCTCTGACGCCTGCCCGTTATCCATCAGAGGGGCGCCTATCATGATGTCCGCCAATCCGTCAGCATTGACATCTCCCGCGGAACTGGCGCTCACCGCGAAACCTGAATCAGCGACGCTTCCCTGGAGTTGCCACTCGGGCGTAAGGCAAGGCGTCTTGGGATTTCCGTAGTAGAGAAAACACTTACCTTCATTACTCTGACCGTTGTCATAAAATGGCGCTCCCACAACCACATCCGAATACCCGTCTCCATTGACATCCCCGGCAAGAAAAACAGTATATCCCAAATAGGTATCCGGCTTGTTGGATTCAACCATCCAATCTCTGAAAGTTTTCAGACCTGTTTTACTCCCGCGATAAACATAAAAAGCGCCTTCGCCAAAATGATCTCTGGAGTAATAATAAGCGCCTGCGATGACATCCGCATATCCATCTCCATCCATATCGCCGGCTGTACAAACGGAATTTCCGAAATAGGCGTTCTCCCTGTTTTCTTCAAAGGTATGATCAGGAGTGGCGCTCAATCCGGAGTCGTTGCCAAAATAAACCTTGATTGCGCCTTCGAGATTTTGCGAGTTGGCATATCCAGCGCAGCCTACAACAATATCCGCATAACCGTCTCCGTTGACGTCTCCGGCTGTAGAAACGGAGTATCCCAAGTATTCATCTTTAGCGTCTCCATCATCGCGCCATACGGGGGAAAGGGCAAGCCCGAAGCCGCTTCCCAAATAAACATAAGCCCTTCCTTCATCATCCGTATTGGCGTTGAAGTACGGGGCGCCTATGATCACATCGCCGTACCCGTCCCTGTTTACATCGCCTGCAAGGGAAATGGAGTATCCAAAAAAGGCGTTTTCCTGCCCGCCAGCGATACTCCAGGAAAATGAGGTGGAAATCCCGCCCGAACTCCCGTAGTAACAAAAGACCTTTCCCTCTTTCGTATAACTGTTTGTGTAGGTGGGCGCGCCAATGATGACATCCGCATAACCATCCCCATTGACGTCTCCCGCAGTGGACGCCGTATTGCCGAATTGCCCTGACGTTGCATCGGATTGGATTATAACCGGTGATCCATTGATACCTGATACGCTTCCATAAAAAACGAGCGCCGAGCCTGCGCTGCTCGGACTGTTGTAATAGTATGGCGCGCCGGCGATAATGTCGGAAAAACCGTCGCCGTTGACGTCTCCGGCTGTACACACGGAATCGCCCAGCTTTGCGTTTTCCACATCGGATTCATAGGTCCAGTTTGCCGAGAGGCCGGGACCTGACGGGCTTCCGTGAAACACATAAATGCGCCCTTCGTCTGTTTGTCCGTTATCATACTGGAGCGCCCCGATGACGATATCGGAGAATCCGTCGCCGTTCACGTCTCCGGCAGTAGTAACGGACTCGCCGAACCGCGCTTCCTCCATGTCCGATTCAATTCCCCAGGGAAGCAGCGAGACTACCAGGAAATTCAATTCAATGGGATAGGAGGCTTCCTTATCATCGATGGCGATGTTGAAAACATCCCGATTCAGGGAGGTCTTAATCTGAAGCGTTTTGCCTTGAGAATCTCTCGCATGGAAATCCTTGAATCCAACAATAGGTTTATTCTTATAACTGAAATCGATTCCAGGATCTTCCAGAGCGGGGCAAAGCGTCATATTGCCGTTTATTTTCAAGGAGATGACACAAGGATCGGATTTCCCGATATTTTCTTTATAGATCAAAGAGCATTTTACGCCATCTTTTTGGTTTTCATAACTTTCCGTCATGCAATGTCTTTCATAAACAAGCCTGTTCTTTTCGGCTTTCCGGCATGGATTAATGAACGAAACATCCTTTTTGCCCGCCGTTTCCATCAGGTTCCACTCCAGTATCCATGAAGGTTGGGTATCCGTGCGGCTTATAATCTTGACGCCCTCGGGATAGAAATAAAGCCGTAGGTTTTGATTACGGTTCACTATATGATAGCCCGCCTTGCCTCCAGGTATGGCGCAGGTTTCCTGCCAGGAGACATTGTATTCCATTTCCTGAATATTTGAAACCGCCTGATCGTACCAATTTGATAATTGGGCATTATCGGGATTAGAACTGCGTATCGGATTTAAACACAGGGCGGAAGAAATAGTGAAGATTTCCAGGATAAAGATCACCAAGATTAATTTTATGTATTTCATCCCGCGCTCCTTTATTCTTTTTCTTGGGATATCAGGACAATTCATTGTTTCATGCCAGAATTTATTTCAGGAAATACAAGAGGTCTGCGCTATCCAACTTTCCATCCTGGTTAAAATCCGCAGCGGTTTTGTAAGTGGGGGTAAATAATATTTTCCCCAGGAGATACGCCTTCAATTCCTCGAAAGTTACCTTGAATGCGGAGGGTCCTGTTCGTAAGGCGGCTTCCTGGATACCTCCCCACGGGATGTTGATCCATCTGCTGTAATATTGGAAAGGGGAGGAAACCGGATCGTAACGCAACCTCATTTGCCAATGATAAGCGGGACCGGGTTCCAAGCCATTGATGGCGCATTCCAACGCCAACGTGGAAGTGGTATAGGTCTGAGTCCAATCCGGGCTCATTTTCGTTTCCTCTCCGATTAAAAGCGTATCCAGGGGTAAAACATCGCATTCCAGTTTGACTTTTCCCCTTCCACAAGGAGTGGTAGGCGCGTTCAATAAAAGCCGGAAGGAATTTTCATTATCTGAAAGTCCCAGATGCGAAATCGGAGTATTGTCACTGAGGCGCTTTTGCCTGGGATAAAAGGCGAGTCCTTGGTCCTGATTTCCATGAAAAACCAGCGCTTTTCCTACGGCGTAGGTTCCGTTATTGTAAGTGTAAGCCCCAATAATTATATCGCTTAATCCATCGCCGTTGATATCGCCGGCTCCGGCTACCGATGTTCCCAAATATGCAGATACGCTGTCGCCTTCGACGATCCAGCAAGGCAATGATTGGAGTCCTTTTGAAGATCCGAGATAAGCCAGCGCCCTCCCTTCCCTGTTTTCGCCATTGCTGTAATCCATTTGCCCGATAATGATATCAGAATAACCGTCGCCATTTATATCGCCTGCCGAACTAACAGAGCGCCCGAAATAACCCTGTTTGTATAATCCTGAACTCCAATCCGCATTCTCAGGCCTGCTGTCCGGATCAAGACCTGCAGGGGAGCCATACCAGACAAAAACAGTTCCGTACGTAGTGGAATCCAGTTGATAGAAAGGGGCGGTGATGATGATATCCGAACAACCGTCGCCGTTTACGTCGCCCGCCGCGCTGACGCTCTCACCTAAGCTGACGACAGGCTGGTTTGACTCCATTTTCCAGTTGGGAACTGAGCTTAATCCGTTATGGGCGCCGTAAAACACAAAAGCTCCGCCCTCGTTGGATTCGCCGTTTTGATAGTATTCAGCGCCAATGATCACATCGCTGAATCCATCCCGGTTGATATCTCCGGCAGTGGAAACAGACCTGCCGAACCGAGCCCCCAGACAATCGCTCTCCGCCATCCAGTCCGCATTTAAGATATTTCCGTTATCTCCCAATCCCGATCCGGAACCGTGCCATACAAAAGCCGCTCCTTCCGTTGATTCTCCGTTAGAATAACCAAATGCCCCCACAATGATATCCGAATATCCGTCCCCATTGACATCACCGGCTGTATCAACCGATAATCCAAAGTTACTCTGTTCTTTATCGATATTTGCCGACCAATCCGCATTAGCGGGAGTTCCGTAATCTCCCAATCCCGAAGTCGCCCCATGCCATACAAACGCCCTCCCTGTTGGAGTAACGCCATTGTTGTAATTGTATGCGCCGATGATAATATCATCATATCCGTCGCCATTCACATCGCCTGCGGAACTGACGGCTCTGCCAAATCCGCTCTCGGTTTGATCCCCTTCCGCCATCCAATCATATATTGAATTCATTCCACTTTGAGAACCAAGATACGCAAAAGCCGCCCCTTCACCGATCTCTCCGTTATCGTATCGTTCCGCTCCTATGATAATATCAGCGTATCCATCGCCATTGATATCCCCTGCGGAATTCACGCAGACGCCAAAATAGCTGTTATCTTGCGTTCCTTCCTTATACCAATTCGGAGCTCCTCCAAGTTTCCCGCCCGATCCATAAAAAACAAAAGCCGCTCCTTCAGATAGGAGATTGGCTGTGAAACCAGGCGCGCCAATAATCACATCGGAAAATCCGTCGCCGTTGACATCCCCCGCTGGAGCTACGGATTTTCCGAACAGGGAATTATACTGGTTGCTTTTTAAAAGAATATCCGGAGTCAAAGGAGACGCCGGTTCTTTTAAACCCTGATTTGATCCATAAAAGATCAAGGCAATTCCCTCTTCCTGATTTGCATATTTATATTGCGGCGCGCCGATGATGATATCGGAAAAACCGTCCCCATTCACATCTCCAGCGGTCTTCACGCTTCCGCCGAAGTCTATATTGGATTGTCCGCTGTTTATCTCCCAATCAGCGGTTGCGCTCAAGCCTGAACCTGATCCGTGAAATACAAATGCCGCCCCCATGCCATAATAAGGAGCGCCGATTATGACATCGGCAAAGCCGTCCCCATTCACATCTCCCGCTGTGCTTACTGATCTTCCGAACGAGCTTGCCCCAATATCGCTTTCTCCCATCCAGTTTTGTGATTCGCTTAAACCTGATGGCGATCCATAGTAAGCATACGCCCTCCCGTTTCCATAAAAAGGAGAGCCGATAATCACATCGGAGAATCCATCGCCGTTTACGTCTCCTGCCAGGCTTGCGGATTGAGCAAAAAATATATTGGCTTCGTTTCCTTCCATGGCCCAATCCGCGCCTTCGGGAGTTTCATCCCCCCCTATTCCTGCAGCGGAACCGTACCATACGAATGCTGCCCCTTCTTTTGTTTCGGAATTGGCGTATTCCGGCGCGCATATAATGATATCAGAATACCCGTCTCCATTGACATCTCCCGCCGTATCAACAGATGTTCCCAGGTACGCATAATTTTGCCCTCCTGTTACCTTCCAATCTGCATTAGCCGGTATTCCCGATGCCCCCAATCCGGAAGCGGAACCATACCATGCAAAAGCCGCTCCCTCATAAACAAGCCCTGATCCGTAATGGGAGGCGCCGACAAGAATGTCGGCAAACCCGTCGCCGTTCACGTCTCCCGCTGTGGCGACGCAATCTCCCAAATAAGCGTTTGCTACATTGCTTTCCGCGATCCACGCAGGCGTGAAGTCAAGTCCCAGATCAGAGCCATAAAAAATAAAAACGCGTCCCTCGGAGGTTTGTCCATTATCATATCCCGGCGCTCCAATGATGACATCGAAAAATCCGTCGCCATTGATGTCGCCGGCTGTACTTACGGAATCTCCCATTTGCGCGAGGGCTTGATCTCCCTCAACAATCCAATCGGCGCAAGGTCCGTAATAGACAAAAACCGCTCCTTCCATGTTCTCGCCGTTTTCATAGGTCGTATCTGAAATCATTACATCGGGCGTTCCATCTCCGTTGACATCTCCCGCTGTTCCTACATCTATTCCGAAAATGCCAGTAGCTCGGATATTAACAGCCTGCCAATGCGCTTCACCGGAAACGCCGGTGGCGCTTCCCTGATAAATGAAGGCTGCTCCTTTGCCATCATAACCGATGGCGCCCACAATGATGTCGTCAAATCCATCTTTATTGATGTCTTTCACTGTGCCAACGGATATGCCGAAATATGACCCTGTTTGATTTCCTTCACCTACCCAGGCAGGTATAGAAACAAGTCCGTTTTGGCTTCCGCGATAAACATAAGCCCGCCCCTCATAAGCCTGATCGTTTCCATAGCGATTGGCGCCTGCGATCACATCATCAAAACCATCCCCGTTAATATCCCCCGCACAGGAAACCGATAATCCGAAAACCGCGCTTTCCTTGTTGCTTTCCGTTTTCCAATCAGCGTTATTGAGGGAACCTTGAGGACCGAGACCTTCGGCGCTTCCATACCAGGCAAATATTCCCCCCTCATTCTGCTCTCCATTAGCGTACCAGTCGGCTCCCGCAATGATATCATCATAACCGTCCCCATTGACATCCCCCGCGCCGCTCACGGATATCCCCAGCCTTGTTGAATCGTTGCCCTCGCCCATCCAGTAGGGATTGTAACTCAATCCGCAGCCCGAGCCGAAATATACATAAATCCGTCCTTTTTTGCTTTCGCTTTCGCCATAATGGGGAGCGCCGACGATGATATCATCGTACCCGTCTCCATTGACATCTCCTGCAGCCGCTACGGAATATCCGAACTGGGCATCGGCAAAATCTCCCTCAGCCTTCCAATATGCATTCTCGATAGAGCCGTTATTTCCCAATCCTGTAGGAGATCCCGTCCATACAAACACAGCGCCTTCGTTGTTTTCTCCGTTTGAGTAGTAACTTGCTCCGACAATGATGTCATCGTATCCGTCGCCATTGACATCCCCCGCATAAGATACGCAATATCCAAAATTGGCGTACTCCTGATCGCTCTCTGCCCGCCAGTCTGCATTCGTGGGGTTGCCGTAGTTTCCCAATCCTGTTTGCGATCCATACCATACGAAAACCGATCCCTCGCGATTCTGACAATTCTGATAATAATAGGAACCGACGATAATATCGTCATATCCATCGCCATTCACGTCTCCCGCTGTAGAGTGGGAATGCCCGAAGTATGAGCTTGCCTGGTTGGATTCCGCCAGCCAGTTTATGCGAGAGGAAAAGCCGGTAATGGATCGTTCAATGATTAAGGGGAATTTCACTTTGCTACTAAGGATTTCCTGCTCTATAATATTGTTCTTGATGGAAATCGAAGAATTCACTTTTTTCCCCTGAGCGTCTTTCACCAAAAAGCCGGAATATTGTATCACAGGGATGTCGTTATCGATGAAATCTATTGTTCTTTTCCCTGATTTTATCAGCCTGCCTTTTCCTGCTATCTTTTGAGAAAGAATGATGAAATCAGAGGTATGGGGGATATGACTGATTGTAATTGTATGTTTGATCCCTGTTGGCTTGTTTTCAAAACATTCCGTGATAACGCCCCTGTCATATTTCAAGATATTATGATGAGTTGATATCGAGGAAGAGTTATGCTTGGCGTCCTGAATTTGACATGGTTCCCATTCCCAGAGCCAGGAATCCGTTTTATGATCGCGGCTGGTTATTACCATCTTGTCGGAATAAAAATAAGCCCTGAGATTCTGATCGCGGTTTGTAATATGATAACCTGACCTGCCTCCTGGAATGGCGCAGGTTTCCTGCCAGCTGACATTGTATTCCATCTTGCTTATGTTTGTTAACGCCTTCTGATACCAACCGGAGCTCTCTGATAGCTCGATGTCTCTTGTTATTTTCACGGTTTCGGAACATTTCGCCGGATTAATGGCAAGAATCTGAATGAAGAAGGATAAGGAGGCTATGAAATTCAAATATCTCATCATTTACTCCTTTAAAAATATTTCAAGGAAAGCGGCGCTGGCTCAATGGAGAAATATATTATTTTTCCACCCCACAGCCACATTGAATATATATTATTCATGAATGATTTGATTTGGCAAGATATTTTTGGGGGAGAACAAGATACAATCTTTCATGAAGGGATTTCAAATGATACAATCTTTATTATCAGGCTGTGTGCGATAGTCGCTTGTTAAGGTATAAGGGAATCAAATCCTGTAAAAAGGATCGATTCGATTGAATCTTTGTTTCCGGTTACAACTTCCATCTCTTTGTCTGCGCGCCTTAATTCCAAGAAATCAGTCTTTTCCTTCAGATTGATCTTTAATTTCTCGAATTCAAGAGAACTTCCGTTGCAGATTACTGCGGATTCGATCCATTCATCTCTCTTGGATATAAATATAAATTCGGCGTCAGATTTTATCCTTATAGTCCGGGTGTCGACGTTCGTCCTTATATTATCTATTGCGGGAAAGCAAAAATACTGCTTCCCTCCATCCTTGAGTTCGACGCCTATTCCCCTGGATTGCGGTTTATCAGGAATATGAAAAGAAAAGATTCGATGGATGAATTCCTGTTTCTCATAGGGTTCGAGGATGCCGATAAACTGGGAAGCGAGAGGCGCCGCATCCTTTGATTGCCGCCTGATCATGAGCCGCGGAATCCAGAGCGATTTTCCACCAAACCTGTTGGAAAAATCAATCCAGCATTCCCCAAGAGACGCCTCTGCGTTTTCCGTTAATCCGGTATATTTGAGGTGGATGTCAGTTGGAATCATTTCCCCGTCTTTTTCTTCCGCGATTTTCCAATCAATCGACCAGCCGGGTTCGGGAGACTTATCCGCCTTGAAATTCCTTGTTTCCGTTTGATACCCATACTCTGTAGGATTTGTTAAATTCAAACCCTGGGTCTCAATCCCTGAAGAAAATGCGGAGTTGAAAAACAGGGCATGATCCTTTCCCCCGATGACGTCAAAAATATCGATCAGATAAAAATCCTCATCCGAAATGTCGATTTTGGCAATGGCGCGATCATACTTTTTGCCGTCGATCATTTCCGCGCCGGAAACTTTGATCATATCGAAATATTTCCCCGCCCCCCAGAAAGCGGTATTTCCGTTCTTTGGCAAATGGTTCTTCCCATCAACCGTAACCGTATTATGCGCTGCGGTTTTCGCGTACCAAACAGCCTTGGGAGCGGACCATCCGCCATATCCTACGGGGGGATAGCCGAAGTCCGGCAGTAAATCCAATTTTTTCGCAAAGAGCCCCAGGGTCAATCCATCATTATGTCGATGACTGCCCGATGGATGATACGCTACCCAGAAAGCCCTTTTGAGTTCCTTTTCTCCTGATCGAAGAACGGCGATCCCCCATTGGGTGAGATTGACGTCCCCAACCTTTAACACATCGCCTTCCTTATCGATTATCCGCTTCACGTTTTTCTGAAATTGTTCCGGATCGGCGCTGAAAATATCATGAGGAAGATCTTCAAAAGCGCTATCATTGGCTTTATACAGGACTTTTACGAAATCAGTATCATTCGTCAATTCATATAGTTTCCAGAATAAGGAGTACATGGAAGGTTCGGTTGTTGAAGCGGGTTTGACAAAACCGGCGCCGGCATATCTCTCCACTCGGGAGGCAAAATGGCCGCAGTCGCCTACTCGTGGATAATATTTATCAAGGCACCATGTATCGATGTGAAATCGAAAAGTTTTGTGGATAATCGGATGCTGCGCGTACAAGTCTTTGAGAAAATTCGAGTCCAGATGGGCAAAACGTCCCAGCAGGCTGCTGAATAGTTGCGGGAAAATGGTCGAATAACCGGAGAGTCCTTTTTCCCCAGTCACCCCATCAGCCTTGGTTGATGTGGCAATGATTTCAGCAAAACGGTTCATGATTTCCTCACGATTATGAGGCCATTCCAGCACTGTTTTTATAGTGAGTTCCGTTACGGGTTTTGCCGGGTAATTCGAATCTATTTTTTTTCCGTTTTTCAAGGTATCTCGAAAGATTCTGTTTTCTATATTTTCCTGGATGAGTGAGAAATTCGTCTTGGGATTTTCTAATTTGTATCTCTTCGCTTTTTCCGAAAGAAATCGTACGAGTGCCTCGTCTTTTTTAATAGCGTCGAAAATCTTGTCAAAGGATTGAGCCAGTATCTGCGCCTCGCCACACGCATCATGCCATACGCACACATATCCTCTATGTCCGCCTGTTTCATAAACCGTTCCTTGCGTTGCATAATCAAACGTGGGGTACAGATCAGCCAATCTGTCGAGAAGGATGGCGGCTTTGCGCGCATAGGCGGGATTATCCGTTACAAGATAGGCTTCGCTTAAACAATGGATTCCGCCATATACTTTCTGTTTCCATTGCCCCTTGGTAATATAATACCCGATGAATCTCCAGCGTTTGTCCCCTTCGACATAACCCTCGCCATCATCGACGCCGAAAAGGTGTTCCGGGTCATTGGTATCTGGATGGTCTTTATTAAATAGAAGTTTCCGATCGGCAAGTTTGGAATCATAAATGCCATTCTCATTCAAGCCGGATTTATAGAATTTCTCGAAATCATTCGTGGGAAATATGGAGGAACAGTGGGGACAGATCACTTTAAAGGGATGTTTCCAGATATCCATATTCCACTGGTACATTTTCACGTCTTTCCCGCATTTGGGGCAGACTCCATCCGACCATACCATCCAGGCGCGGGTTATGGAAGGACCAAACATGAAACTCCAGATTTCGTCATCGGCGCATTGAAGCCAGGGTTCTGATTTTTTCATAATCGATTCCTGGCATTGTTTTGCCCATTTATGGTTCTTCACATTTTCCAGGGCTTTATCTATAAGGGGTCTGGGATAAAAAACACTGGACTGCTTTATCGGTTTGGGAAGCGCCCCGTTTGAAAGGGCAACAAGGTTAAGACCGACAAACAAAATTACCAATAACCACAGGCTTTTGTAAATCATTCATTCCCTCCCATCCCAGGCTGTATACGATAATTCTTCATTCCGATATGAATTTATTGTATGATAAGAAAAATTACATCCGCGATATCCACATCCCCATCCAGATTGGCGTCATAGTCGATTCCCCCGCGATCCAGAAGGTAATTGATGACATCGCTGGCTTGCGGCGTGGGCGTTGGGGTCGGGGTTGGCGTCGATGATTGAGTGGGTAAAAATGTCCATGTCGGGGTTAGCGTGATGAATGTATGCGTTGTCGTTGGCGTGGTAAAAGTGGAGGTGGGCGTTGCTGTCGGCGTGGTGGTTGGCGTTGGCGAGGGTCCTGCGCGGAAATCCGCCTCCTGCATGCCGTTTGTGGGCATGGTGATCCAGCGGCTTGCAGGCAGCAGGGGAGTCGTAACGGGGCTGTGTTTCATGCGCACCCTCCAGTGATACAGTTCAAAGGGCGTCAGGTCCATGGAACGAAGCAGGAAAAACGCCCCGGTAGTTCCGGTATTTGTCCAGCTTTCCATCTGGGTTGTTCCCGCGCCATTCAAGGGATCGCCCAGCTGCTTTACTTCCCATTCCGGTTTCACCTTGCTCCTGCCAAAGGGAGATCGTCCCAGGATATTGATGCCAATCCCGTTTTGATTGGATAGACCCAGGGGAGCGATGCGGGTGATACCGCCAGTATAAACCTGCCGTGGGGTGGAGGCGCGTCCCTGGCCGCCGCCGCCCAGGTATAAAGAGGCAAACCCGACACGGTCGCCTCCCGCATTTGTATAATTTCTGGATCCGACAATCACGTCCGCATAACCGTCACCGTTCACATCTCCCGCCCCGGACACGCTGTATCCGAATTCCATATCATCTATGAGATAGTATCCCATCCATGTGGCAGAACCGTTAATTCCACTGTTGGAACCATGATAAACATACGCAGCGCCTGCATTTTGCCAGTAATTGGGCTCCACTGCGCCGAAATCGTATTTATATGCCCCGACAATGATATCGGAATACCCATCGCCATTCACATCACCGGCAGCGGATACGCTGTGACCATACATGGCATTCGCCTGGCCGCCTTTTCCCTTCCAGGAATAACCTGATTGAGGCAAACCTGAAGATGAGCCATTGAATATGAATGCTACCCCCTCTTTTGAATATATTCCATCTGAATAACCGGGGGCGCCGACAATGACATCCGAATATCCATCGCCGTTCACGTCTCCAGCAGTTGACACCGATGTTCCGAATTCCGCAAGCGCCTGGTTCATTTCCATCTTCCATGAATAATCCGCCGGCAGTCCTGTTGAACTTCCGTAAAATGCAAGGGCTACGCCTTCATCCCCCTCTCCATTATCATAAAAAGGTCCCCCGATAATGATATCCGAATACCCATCCCCGTTTACGTCTCCCGCAGTGGATACCGAATATCCGCAATATGCATAATCCTTGATTCCCTTGTAATCCCAGTTATAGGTTTCATTCAAACCCGAGGAGCTGCCGTGATAGACCAAGACTCTTCCCCGTTTGCTCTGGCTGTTCCAGTAAAAGGGGGCGCCGACTATTACGTCCGAATATCCGTCTCCATTCACGTCTCCCGCGATAGAAACGCTTCTGCCGAAATAATCACCGATGGTGGTATGAAGGAGCTGCCAGTCTGGCGTGGCGCTGACTCCACTGCTGCTTCCATGAAACACAAATGCCGCGCCCTTTGTCGAAGCGTAAAGCGGCGCGCCGACAATAATGTCATCATAACGGTCACCGTTTACGCTTCCGGCTGTGGATACACTCCATCCAAAATATGCGCCATCAGTGTTGACCTCCAGTATCCTGTTGGGCGAGGCGCCGGGTCCTGTATCCTTTATCCCGTGGTACACATATACCCTGCCTTCATTATCATTCCCGTTGTCATACATCGGGGCGCCGATCAGAATATCATCATACCCGTCGCCATTCACATCTCCCGCAGTATTCAAAGAAAAGGCAAAGTCCGAGTTATCCTGATCTGAGGTGTAACTTCTGGACGCGACGGATGAAGGAGGGTCCGCCTTACCATAATATAGAAACGCCGCGCCTTCGTCCGCCTGACCATTGTCATAAAGGGGGGCGCCGACGATCATGTCCGAGTACCCATCGCCGTTGACATCCCCGGCGCAAGCAACGCAATGCCCATAATGGGCATTTTCCTGGTTGGATTCCTTGATCCATCCTGGAGTGGTTTTGAGCCCGCTGAAACTTCCCATGAAAAGATACGCAGCGCCCTCGTCCGTTTCGCCGTTGTGATAACGGTAGGCGCCTATAATAACCTCGGAACACCCGTCCCCATCGATATCGCCCGCCGTGGAAACCGACCAACCCAGGATCGCTTCCGAAATGTTGGATTCGTAACTCCAATTCGGCGATGCGCTCAAGCCGCCGGAACCACCGTGATAGACCAGAGCCTGCCCTTCAGCGGTTTGCCCGTTATTAAACAGAGAGACGCCCACGATTACGTCGCTGTAACCATCACCGTTAACATCCCCGGCGCCCGCCACGCTTTCTCCCAAATGAACTGTTAACAGATTTGATTCCTTTTCCCAGGAAGGATTGGTTGAAAGTCCCCCTGAACCGCCGTGATAAACACAAACCTTTCCTTCGGCATTCTCACCGTTCGAGTACCACGGGGCGCCGATGATGACATCGCCGTAACCATCGCCGTTGACATCCCCGGCAAACCCCACACTCGCTCCCAGCTGCGCTCCAACTTTGTTCGATTCCCTGATCCATGCTGCGGGCGTAACGATGCCGTCGGCAGAACCTTTGAAGACAAAAATAGCGCCTTCGCTTGTCTGTCCATTTAAATACAAAGGCGCGCCTACAACGATATCCGAATATCCGTCTCCATCCACATCCCCGGCAGTGGAAACAGAATTTCCAAACCAGCATTGCTCCTGATTAAAACTGAGAATCGTTGCCGGGGCGTTGGCAAATATCGTTGGATGTCCATAAAAAACAATAGCCTCTCCATCGTTGGAAGAGGAGACGTCATAGTATGGAGAGCCAACGATCACATCGGCGTATCCGTCGCCGTTGACATCGCCTGCGGTTGAGACAGAGTTTCCATAATATGCATTCACCTGGTTCGATTCTGACCACCAGGTATAGTTTGTTGCCAGTCCATTGGCGCCTCCCATGTAGAGGAAGATGCGTCCCTCATCCGGATGTCCGTTGTCATAATCAGGCGCGCCGATGATGACGTCCGAGTATCCATCACCGTTCACATCCCCTGCGCACGCTACGGAATGACCGAAGCATGCCCCCACCTGATCCGAATCCTGTTCCCAGGGGGAGGGAGCGCTGATGAGGATATTGATCTCGAGCGGATAGGAGGCGCCCGTTTCATCAAGTTTGATATCAAAACCATTTTCATTTCCGGAAAAGCCGCAGATCACTTTCCCCCCCTTGGCGTCACTTGCTCCCAGCATCTGGTAACGGATGACTCTTTCATTCCCTTTCAGAAAGACGATATTGCCGGAAGATTCTTCAAAATCCATGCCCAAATCTTCTCCGAAAACCACGGAGATTATGGGATCTTTTCTACCAGCAAGAGATAGAGGGATGATGATAGAATGACTTATCCCAGATTTTGAATTCTCGAATTTTTCAATGATATTGTTTTTCTGATATTCAAGACAGTTCTCATTCGTCTTGATTTCATCTTTTGTGATAGGATTTTTGCCATCCTTGTTCCCTGAAGCAGTTATTCTGTATGACCATACCCAGCTTGGAGAAGCCTCCCCGCGGCTTATGATTTGAACTTCTTCCGGGAAAAAATAAGCGCGGAGATTCTGCGCCCGGTTGGTTATATGAAACGACGCCCCTTCTCCCGGGATCAGGCATTCTTCCTGCCAACTCACATGATATTCCTCTTCCATGATGTTTTGTTGAACCGTTTTGATCCATTCCGACTGTTCTCCTGGATTGATGGTTTGCGCCCCAGATGCGGCAAAGGTTAAGAAGAGTAAGACTGTCATCCCTGAAAGTATTGCCCTGTGATTTCCCCAGAGGTCATTATCTTTTTTTGAGAACGTTGTGTAAAGATCCTTTCTCTTCATGATAACTTCCTCCACGATACGTGATACAATAAATAAACTTCGATATTTTTTTCATAGAAAAAAATATTACAATACAATACAATAAA
>JAFGFK010000162.1 GCA_016931135.1 Candidatus Sumerlaeota bacterium
ACGGAACTATCTTTATCCTTCCCGAGTAAGTTGATAAGAGGATCAACTGTCTTATCGGAACCGACGTTTCCGAGCGTCCATGCAGCGCTCCCTCGAACGAAAACGTCTTTATCCTTCTCGAGTGAATTGATAAGAGGATCAATGGCTTTATCTGAACCAATATTTCCGAGCTCCCATGCGGCTCTCTCTCGAACGGAACCGTCTTTATCCTTGAGATCATTAATCAGTAAATTGATGATATTATCGGATTTAATAAGAGAAAGCGCCTGAATCGCTTTATCTTTCAAGAATTCAAATTCAGCGTTTTTGTAAAGATCCCAGAGTTTGTTTATTATATCTTTCTTCAACTCGGGGGGAGTGTAATCCGCTATTGAAATACATTTTCCAGATAATATTAGATTTCTGAAAAATATATCCTCAGGAACCTTTTTTTGTATTTTCCTGATTAGTTCGCATGCATCTTTGGAAAGACCCGCATACAGCAGGATTGGTTCCTCCCACCAGGGTTCTTGTAAATGCCTGATGATAATGGATATCCCATCGGCTTTATCCTTCAACTCCAGGGCTGTGAAATATTCCTGGAAGGATAGATGAAGAAAATCGTACCTTTCCCTTGAAACCTGCCTTAAAAGATAACTTCTTTGCCAAATCTCATCCAGGAACGGTTTCGCATCCCCTTCTTTCAAACCTAACCGCGGAAAATGCTTTAACATATCTTCCATTATCTCTTTTTCCGTTAGAATCCTCTTGTTTTTACAATGCCCCAGGAAAGCCAGCTTCTTTAGGATGAATTCCTTCGAATCTGAAGGATAACGGTTTTTAAGTTTCTTTTTCTTATCCCATTTACTGAGGAGCACCTCAACGCAGCGTTCATACAGTTCCACCCTTTTTTGAGGAAGTTCCTTATCCTCTTCGTAAATGATCGCAATGATGGAGATCATGAGCGGGTTTTGTGCGATGCTCTTTATTTGCTTGTTCTTTCTTATTTCCTTGAACATGGATTTTCCCTTATCGGGATCGGTTTTTTTGAACCAGTTATCGATAAATCTCTCGATCTGCTTATCGTCGAATTCCATGAGTTCCAATTTTGTGAATCCCTTGAGTTCATCATGATATCCGGCAATTCGCGAGGTGGCGATGATTCTTGCCTTGGGATATTTTTTCAGGAATCCCTGGATTTGCGATGTTACCTTATCCTGTCTTTCCCTTGTCGCCAATTCGTCGAATCCATCGAGAAGCAGAACGCATTTTCCTTGTTTCAAATCCTCTTCAACATAATTCTTTGCTTTGGGGAATTCAAACTTTTCGAAAACCTTATCGATATATTCCCTTAAATCCTTTCCGGATTCTGAAAATTCCCCAAGAGTTATGGGGATGGGCGCCTGGATTTTCTCTCCCTTTTCGAGATTCTCCTTGCATAACTTCAGGGCAAGATGCCGTAGCAAGGTGGTTTTCCCCGAACCCGGCGCGCCGGTTATCATCAACTTATTGTGTTCATTAAGCGCCTTTTCCGTATCGATGATCCGGTCTCTCTTTTCCTGTTTTACCATTTTATCTCGCGCGATTTTTTCCTCGAATATCTTCAGATTTGTATCCATCCGTAGGGGAAGACCTTTCATCTTTTCACACAGCTTCAGGGAAACATAAATGTCTTCCAATGGGATCGATTCCATTTGTCCGATTGCAGAAACCTCCTTGATGTTTTCGAACTCCTTTTTCAGGTTGGAAAAGTATTTATTAAAGCAGTCGTATTGATCCCAGAAGGCTTGGGGTAGTTTTTTTTCAAGAAGACATACAAATTCATTTCCATCTATTAAAGTAACCAGTCTTTCCAACCTTGCGCCTTTTAATGTGGCATAGAGAGAATCTTTGGCTTGTTCTATGATTTCATTGGAAGTCAGAACTATAATTCTATCGATATTTTTTTTCTTTCCATCCAAAAGGTCCGTAAAAGGTTCTCCGAATGATTCAAATATTTGGCGTTGGATTGTGTCAATTTCACTTGTGGTTATCTTTATTTTCTTAATCTGTACAGCAGTATATATGCGCCTTTCATATTCGTCATTTATGTAATAGATTATATCTTTCCCGAATTCCATAGACTTATGAGTATAACGAACATTTTTGCATCCCATTCCTTCTGATTCGTAAAGAGGGATCAAAAAATTCTTTGTAAGCGTTTTCTCATCCAATCTTTGGAGCATTTCCAATTTTTCTTTTCTATTCATTTGCTCTTCTCCTGATATAATGAAAAGAATGGAATTAGATTCATTTTTAAACTTCCTTAAATATGAGATATTTTATGAACTATTTCTAATATCAAGTGAATCAGGGAAAATATAAGATGATCCTTTGGGAAGGTCAAGGGAATTGGGTAAGGATATGGGGTCAATCTACCAACTGAATACAACTGAATGAACAAGAAAAGACAATTGGATCAATATGGCAAATGAATGAAATTCCACATATTTGCGCAGATGATTATGATTCACGAATCGGATATTTTCTTTAATCTGCGGGAATCTGTTACATCGGCGGATTCAAAAGACGCTTTTTTACCACGGGGAACACGCAGAATGCAAAGATTGAAAATCCTGTCAATCCTGGTCGTCCTGTCAAATTTCATTTATAACTGTTAATTTCTATGGGAATCGCGAAATACGCGATGAATACCGAGTGGGATGGGTCTCCTGACCCGTTCCTATTTCCATAAAGGACAAATGCGGAACAGGTCGGGAGACCTGTCCCACTTCTTTATATTCGATTAAAATATCATGGTTTAAGAGGGCATAGGGGGTCGGACGCCCTAAATTGTTCAAATA
>JAFGFK010000163.1 GCA_016931135.1 Candidatus Sumerlaeota bacterium
GGGCTTCCGCCGGGATGATTGCGGTGGTTGTCTGTTTGTCATCTGTGGTTGTGAAGGATTTTCCGATGAGCAAGGCGTGATTCAAATGGCCAATTCCCCACTCAAAAACGGCTGGCGCTTCTTTGGAAAACGTGAAATCAAGCGTGGCGGTAAACGTATTGTCGCGCGTGAGGAGGAAGGTTTGAGTTCCCTTGAAAGGGCAGTCATACTCCGGAGGCATCTCGTGAAAAATCGTGATTTTTTTTCCGTTTGGGATTTCCTCGATAGCGGCGCGCTGCAAGAGGTCCTTCTGGGCGTCAACCTGATAATATTTCACCTTCCAATTGGGAGTGATAACCCAGAGCGAGTTATCCTTCATGAAGGGGATATCGAAAACCTCAAGGGAAGCGCCGCTGCGAGTGTAGGAAAACGTCATATTGCCGCAATGTTCGATGATCGGGCGCTCTATTTCCGCTGCGCCTGTTTCTGAAAATGAAAACATCAGGACGCCAAAAACAATAAACCATCCAGAGACAGGAAATTTCATATCGATCACCTCTGAATTTACCATAGTATGCCATTGAAAAAGAATTTATCAAAACAAATCTTTATTCAAAAAGATGACGCTCAGAAATTAAAAACATCACAGGATGCACTCAAGGATGTTCGATCCGCTTTTGGGAAGGTTTGAAGTCATGGCAAAAAAGGGAAATCCCCAGCGTTTGACAAGTTCGGATTTTGCTGTTTCGCCATTGATCTTCAAGCCGGATGAGTCAGGCGCAAGCCAGAGAATCGTGGCATCCTTCAAGGCGCATTCTGTCTTCAATGAAACTTTGAAACCTTTTGGCGATATGGAAAAATCCTTCCAGGAGACATTTCGGCGCGATCTTTCCCAGGCATTGATTTCGGAGGCGGTCCACCATTCCATTCCCTGATCTTTCGCCTTTTTCACCGTTTCCAGCAAAGCCTTTTCTACTTCCTCTCCCATTATGTGGTGAGGATGAAAGAGAAAATGGGCGACGCCATGGCATTTCAATGAGGACTCGAGCAAATAATCCGCAAGCTCGCAGGGCGCTGTAATGACAAGGTCCTGGGTAAGGAAAGGAAGTTCCAGAACATCGATCCGGCTCCCCCTGGGATCGAGGGGGAAATACGGATGACACGTTCCGAAGAGGAACCCGACATCGCCTGTTTTTGAGGGGCCTTTGGATTGATCCAATTGGATTCCCGCCCTTGCGCACCATTCATAAAATTCGGTATCTCCCTTCCAGATCGTATAATGATTTTTATTCGAGAGGGGCTTTTGTCCACGGAAGAGGCGCGTCAAGCCCTTGTACTGTCTTTTGAACGCCGGTTCGCTCCATGATATTTCATTATCTTCAAGGGCGTCGAAATGCATGCCAAGTTCATGCCCGCTTTCCCGAATCTTTCTCGCGAGTTTCTTTTCATATCCCGGAAGAATGACGCACCATGTAGAATGGACTCCTGCCTTACCAAGAACCTGGATAAGACGCTCCGCTCTTTCAGGAACATTGACATCCGTGTCATTGGACATGTGAGCAAGAGCTGGTTTATTCCGGGGATAAAGCCATAACAGGGGCAGGGGCGACTTTTGTTTTTGCGCAAGATAAAAAATCGAACGCAGAACGATTTCCCTCCAGAGATCGGCGACCGGATCGAGAAACGCCTTATATCCCTTGACGCCTTTAATGCCGCGCCTATCGAAAATCCAATCGAGGACAATACTGTCGTCGCATTTGAGAGCCATTTCATTCACCGGCGCCGTGCCATCGGGAGCCGGAACGCCGTCTCTCGTTACAGCCAATCCCTGCTGAATACGGACAATGCTGCCCGTGACATCCGGCGCGATGAAGAGACATCGTCCTTTTCCCTTTCTGGATTCTACAAGGGCGGCGCGTGGAGTTTTTCTCTGATGAACATCGAGGGCATCCGCCAGAAGTTTGCCGCGCGTATTTTTTACCGCAATACCGCCGAAGAAATGAAGGGGAAGGTTGACATGCTGGAGAACAGGGTGGGCATGATCGATTTTTCGGAGATATCCCTCTCCTATCGAGCTGACGCCGCGGCTCCACCCCTGGTAGGAAGGGGGAAGGACATCCACTCCCAGGAGATCGGACATGCCGCACGCGCCGCCGATGGAAATCCAGGCGCCACCGGAATTTATGAAGTTAGTCAAGGCGGTTTTGAGTTTTTCGGAAAGATCGGTTTCTCCCACGGTTAAAAGAATCCGGAGCGAAGAAATTTTTTTAAGGAGATTCTCGAACGGGATAGTTTCATAACAAATTCCGGCGTGAGAGAGGATTTCGCGCATATAATGGGGATAAACGACGGAACGCCCCGTATGGCGGGATTTTTCGGGGAGAAGGCAGAATCCGAGAGGGGTCATTTTTTTCATGGGCGAAAAACTCCTTATTGAGTAGTGTGGCAAATACTATTATCTGGAATAGTATTGAACGAGTTTTTTGATTGCATTATAGACATCCAGGGCGTCCTTTTCCGAGACGCCCTCGCACCAGCTGAAGACGATCAATTCGGTAAGGGCTTTCATGGTTCCGGGATAATGATTCCGATCATACACAATATTTTTACGGGCAGCGGGAAGGCTCCAGGGAAGATGCGAAGAGCCGAAGGTTTTTCGATCTCTGATCACAGGATATTCGAAAAGGGGCATGGGGATGTATCCGCAACCTGCGGGAATGCCTTCCGCTGCAAGGGCTTTGGCGAACTCCGCGGGTGAAATTCTGATTTTCTTTTTATCCGGGTAAAAGGAAAACATCCACCAGCTGGAACGGCAATCGGGGAGTATTTTTGTCAGGATGATTCCATCCACGTTTTGCAATTTCCGTGAGAGAAAATGAGCGACTTTTCTTCTTTTCCGCACGATGCCCTTGAGTTTTCGCGCCTGGGCAAGGGCGACGGCGCCGGTGATTTCGTTCATGCGGTAATTCACTCCGAGAAAAAGATGCCCGCGGGTTTGCCCCATTTGCGTTCTGGGCCAGGCTTTATCGGAAAAAAGAACAGCGCGCGCATATAAATCCTTGTTCGAGGTTATGAGGATTCCCCCATCGCCGGTTGTGATCTGTTTGGATTGCTGGAGGCTGAAACAGCCGATATCGCCCATAGTTCCTACAAGGCGTCCTTTGTATTTTGCCAAATGGGCTTGAGCGGCGTCCTCGATCACGCGGAGGTTATGTCGCCGAGCGAGCTTCAGAATGGGGTCCATATCCGCGGGGGATCCAAAAAGATGAACCACGATAATCGCCCTGGTTTTTTTCGTGATTTGTTTCTCGATGTTTTTTGCGGTGATATTGCAGGTTTTGGGATCGACATCGGCAAAAACGGGAATGCATTGCTGCGTGAGGATGGCAATGGCGGTTCCCATATCCGTGATGGGGGAAGTGATGATTTCATCTCCGGGTTCGAGATCGAGCGCAGCAACGGCGGTATGGAGGGATGCCGTGCCGCTGGTAACGGCATGGGCAAAAGGAACGCGGTAGAGTTTTGCGTAATCCTTTTCGAACTGTTCCACCATGCGAAGCCCTCCGAGGCGAAAGAGGTTCCCGCTTTCGATAACATGGGAAGCGAGGATCATTTCCTCCTTCCCGAGGCTTCTTCCCTGGGAGATTCCCACATTGGGGAATACTTTTTTCCGAACAGGTTTTCCCCCTTCGATTGCCGGAAGACCTGAATTGATTTTTTTCATAAGATCCAACCTCCCGATAAAAATGATCCGCGTCTTATTTGGAATAAAGCGCATACCTTCTATAAAAACAAGGCAAACCGTAATGAGAGATAAAATCAAGTTCAAGATATTTCCGCAATAAAAGGAAGGCGTATTTATCGGAAGCGTCAAGCGTCCCTTACAAAATCCTTTTGAAACCGCTTACAATTGACAGGGGAAGAGAAATGATTAAAAAACGCCGCTGATAAATTATATTTTCAGTTGCATTTCTCAAATAGAGATATAGAAATTAAAATCATTCCTGCGAGTTGGAAAAAAAATGAATACATTCAACATCATCGATTACGCTGTTGTGGGAATATACATGCTTTCCATGGTAGCGATCGGATTTCTGGTGAACCGGCTGAATAAGGGAGATGAGGATTATTTCAAGGGCGGGAATAAAATTCCCTGGGCGATGTCCGCGATGTCGCTTTTCATCGGATCTTTCAGCGCCTACATGTTTGTGGGGGCAAGCGGGCAGGCGTTCAACGCAGGACCCGCATGTCTGCTGCTGTTTACAAGTCCCTTCTGGGGCTGCATCCTGGTATATTTTTTCTTTGCGCACCGTTGGCGCAGAACGCGCATCACCTCACCCATGGAATTCATCCAGATGCGATATGGAAACGGGTTGAGATATTTCCTGTCATTTCTGGGGATTCCCCTCACATTTCTCAGCATCGGAAAGCTGCTTTTCGTTCTGAGCATATTTTTATCATCGGCATTGGGTTTGACGGGAGAATATAAAATCCTGTGTTTCTCCCTGAACGGTCTGGAGTTGTGCATCATTGCGACGGGAATCATTATCGTATTATACACAACGGCTGGCGGGCTTTGGGCGGTGATCCTCACGGATTCGGTGCAGTTTATCATTGTGATGATCATGTCCCTTCTCGTGGCGCCATTGAGTTTCATAGCCCTCGGTAAAGGGGGGCTGATCAAAGGGATCGCTCATTTTGCGGCAAATCCTCCCACGCCGGATTATTTTCATTTGATCAAACCTTCCCAAACGCTTTCCTTTACTCTTGCGTGGATATGTCTGTTTCTTTTGTCATTTCCCGGAGGAGGCGCCGTGGCTCAAAGGCTTTATTCCGTTCCGAATGAAAAAGACGCCAGGAAGACCACGGTTCTTACCGCCATTTTTTACGTGATTGCCCCTGCGATCTGGGTGTTCCCCATCTTTGTCATGCGTCCCCTTCTCACCAACATGAAGGAACTTTGGCCCCAGCTGAATAATCCGAACGAGGCGACCTATGTCACCATTACATTGATGCTGCTTCCCAACGGCATGATCGGACTCATGGTCTCTGCGATCCTGGCGGCGACCATGTCCACCGTTTCCACGTTATACAATATTTTTTCCTCGATATTCATAAGGGACATATACAAGCCTCTTTTCGCCCCCAGATCAGATTCCAAAGACCTCATGCATGTTGGCAAGATCGTCACTTTATTGTGCGGGATCATCACGATCTGGGTAGGGATCATCCTGGCGAATTACGGGAAGGCGGACGCATTTACAGTAACGTTTACCCTGGTAAGCCATCTGAGTCTTGTATTTGCGCTTCCCGTTGTAGCAGGGATTCTGTTTCAAAGGATTCCCTGGTGGACTCCTTTTGTCTCGATACCAATCTGCCTTTGCTACACTCTTTCGTTAGAGGTCGTGGGAAAAGCGGCGGCGAACCATCCTACAGACTTTTTATTGTATATCAAGGAACATCTTTATCAATTCAAAGTATTCGGCGCGGCGCTTGTCAATGCGGTGATTTTTCTGATCGCCTCGTTTTTTTACGATGAAACGGATCCGAGGAATCAAAAGGCGGAGGAGCTGTTTCGTTTGATGAAAAAGCCGGTGCGGGAGGATGAAAACGCCGCCCTTTACGTGCCGAATCTGAAGACATACAGAATCGTGGGATGGATTCTCGCCTTTTATGGATCCTGCATGATCCTTCTCAACATCTCCGGAATAGCCGAGGATCCCCGAAAAATCAACCTCATTGCCGGATTGATCTTCATGGGATTATTCGGGATGATCGAATGGTTCACAAATCCCGGATACTCCCCTTTTCAGATTGTCCGTAAGCAATCGACATCGAATGACCATAAGAAAAATATTACCACAGGGATTGAATAAAAAATGAACGCATTCAATATCATCGATTACGTTATTGTCGGGATTTATATGCTATCCATGCTTCTGATCGGATTTCTGGTGAGGAGTTTCAGCAAGGGAGATGAGGATTATTTCAAGGGTGGGAACAAGATTCCCTGGGCGATGTCCGCAATGTCTCTTTTCATCGGTTCTTTCAGCGCCTACATGTTTGTGGCTGCAAGCGGGCAGGCTTACAAAACAGGTTTTTCCTGTCTTCTTCTCTTTACGAGTCCCGCGTATGCCTGCATCGTGATCTATTTTCTCATGGCTCATTTATGGCGGCGCACCCGGATCACGTCTCCGATGGAACTGATCGAAATGCGTTATGGAAACGGGGTACGCTATTTCTTCACCTTTGTCCCCATACCCTTTGGCATCCTTGGGGCAGGCAATCTGCTTTTTGTCCTGAGTATTTTCATCTCCTCCGCCCTGGGATTCACGGGGGAATACAACATCCTGTGGTTTACGCTGAATGGGCTGGAGCTGTGTATCCTTGTTACAGGAATTATCATCGTCATTTACACTACGGTGGGAGGATTATGGGCGGTTATCTTGACGGATACAGTGCAATTTATCATAGTCATGGTCATGTCCATGATAGTTGTGCCATTAAGTTTCATGGCTTTGGGTAAAGGGCGCCTTTTCAGCGGGATTCAGCATTTTATTTCCAATCCCCCAACCGAGGATTATTTCCATCTGGTAAAACCATCCCAAACCCTGATATTTTCCGTATCCTGGATTCTTCTCACGCTCTTCTCAACCATGGGGAATAACGCCCTTGGGCAAAGATGTTATTCCGTGCCTACGGAAAAAGACGCAAAAAAAACCGTACTTTTATCAGGCATATTTTATATTATAGCGCCCATCATCTGGGTGCTTCCCATTTTTGTCATGAGACCCTTTCTGACAAATATGGAGTCTCTATGGCCTCAGCTCAAGAATCCCAACGAAGCCACTTACGTCACCATCACCCTGATGCTCCTCCCAAACGGAATGATCGGATTGACCGTATCGGCAATTCTAGCGGCCACCATGTCCACAGTTTCCACAGTATATAACATCTTTTCCTCCATTTTCATCAGGGATATATACAAGCCTCTTTTTGCCAGAAAGGCGGATTCCAGGGATTTGATGCATGTAGGGAGATGGGTGACCCTGGCTTATGGAATGATAACCATCCTGATGGGATTTATCCTGGCGCGATATGGAAAAGCCGACGCATTCAAAACGACATTCACCATAGGGAGTCATACGGGGCTGGTATTTGCCTTTCCGATTATAGTAGGACTTTTATTTCGGAGGATTCCCTGGTGGTCGCCCTTTGTTTCGGCGGCGATCTGCCTGGTCACCACTTTATCCCTGGAGATATTTTTTGGAGTCAGCGACAGATCTTTCTCGTGGGGCGTATTTGAAAATATCCGGAAATATCTTTTTGAATGGAAGATTTTCGGGGCAATTTTCGTCAATGTCATTGTTTATCTGATCGTTGCCCTTTTTTACAATGAGAAAGATCCGATGAACAAAAAGGCGGATCATCTTTTTGCCTTGTTGAAAAAGCCGGTCAGTGAAGATTCCGACGCCGATTTGTTCGTTCCCAATCTGAAAACGTATCGTATCGTTGGATTGATTCTCGCCTTTTTCGGGATAGCGATGATTGTACTCTGGATCAGCGGAATTGTCAACGATCCAAGAAATATCAACCTGATTGCGGGCGTTTTTTTCCTGGCTCTTTTTGCGCTGATCGAATGGTTTACAAGCGCCCGATTTTCGCCTTTCATCACTGTACGGAATCAGACGCAACAGAAAGACGCTCACAAACAATAATCCCTCATACGTTCCCTTTCTATACAAGAGAAATTGAAACATGATTTACAGAATCAGCAAAGTTATGAGATCCGCCACATCGACAACGCCGTCCTGGTTGATGTCATAGAAAGGTTTTTCTTCCTCAGTGAGCGCCAGGATTCCCAGGAGATACCGCCGCAGTTTTGCCGCATCCGAATTGAAAACATCGATGTCGATTATTTCGTCGTTATTGGTTTCATCCGATTCCATAACCACATCCTCAGCATCAGCCGTGGCAGTAATGGCGTATGTTCCGGGATCGGGCGGGATCATAATAAGTTGAGCCTGGATGATTTCTGCAGGCGCCAAAGGCTTGATCTCAAAGGTTTCCGGCATAATTGCGGCGCCAACCAGAATCCACAGGGTAGAGGAAGTGGCTCCTGCGTTACCGGCATTCTCGATCAGCGCGGTGATGGTTGTCGGTTGATCCGCGAATGGCATGGCAGGTTCATAAACGAGGGAGCTGATAATGAGATCCGGTCCGGTCCCTCTTACGCTGAATGAATACAAGCTGATATTGTTATCTTCATTGGATTCCTCGTTGTCATCATCGAAATCCGCGGTGGCAGTAACCTCGTATGTTCCCGGAGCAGACTTGATGACCTGCATCTGAACCTGAGAGGATTCATCAGGAAGCAGAGCGGGTATGGTAAAAGTGACAGGTCCCGCTTCACCTTCCACATCGAGTTCAAGGGTGGAAGTTGTGGCGGCCGTTCCGCCGATGTTTTGCACAACGGCAGTGAGGGTGATGATGTCGTTGATAAAGGGATTGTCTGGAGAGTGATCCAGGCTGCTCACGATCAGGTCCGGCATATCGCTGACATCGATTGTATCCATGGCTGTGTTATTGGTTTCATTGGATTCATTCACATCGTTATAGAGATCGGCTGTAGCGTTGACCGTGTAAGAACCGGGCGCTCCCAAAACAATCTGACGATCAACCTGATATGTTTCAGCCGGGGCGAGGGCGGGTATTTCATAAGTCTCGACATCGCCGTTCACATCCAATTCGAGCGTGGAAGTTGAGGCTGTGGCGTCGCCGATATTTTCCACAATGGCTGTGATGGTTACTTCATCCACAATATCTGGATTCGCCGGGGTATGATCGAGAGAACTTACCACCAGATCCGGCGCGGAGACATGGATGTCATCGGAATCGATATTATTATATTCACGGGATTCATCAACGTCATCATAAAGATCAGCAGTGGCTGATACTTGATAATTCCCGGGAAGGGGGTTAACGAACTGGCTGTCAATCTGGTAGATTTCACCGGGATCGAGTGGGGGTATTTCATAGGTTTCGATTCCATTCAATCCGCCAAAATCGATCTCCAACGTGGAGGTTCCTGCGGCATCATTACCTGCATTTTCCACAGCAGCAGTTACATTCAATGTATCATCTATGGTGGGATCAGCGGGATCATGATCGATTGTAACGATCAGGTCGGGTCCTTCTGCGGATTCAACGGTAATGGAATCCGTGGCGACATTATTCCCCTCATTGGATTCAGCCACGTCATCATTGGCATCTGCGGTAGCCGTGACATCATAGACGCCAATTTGATCGAATATCACCCCACGCTCCACCTGATAAGTAGCGTTGGGTGCGAGGAGGGGAATAGTATGGGTGGAAGGCTCACTTTCATTACTTAAAAGAATTTCAAGGATGGAAGCGGCTGCATCCTGATCGCCCTGGTTTTTTACAATAGCTGTAATGGTAACCAGATCGCCTGTAACCGGCGTGGGTGGCAAATAAGAAAGGCTTTCCACAATCAGATCGGGCGGGCCAGCGGTTACATTAAAATTAAGGGTTAAGGCATTATTATCTTCCTTTTTCTCATCAAGAATATTAGTTGAATCGGCAGTGGCTGTAACAGAGTGAGAACCTGGGGCGAGGAGCCCGACAATTCGGTTTTGAGTAAAATTCGTGTGTTTGAGCAAACCCGGGACTGTATAAGTTGTTGGGTTCG
The DNA here is from genome assembly GCA_016931135.1 of Candidatus Sumerlaeota bacterium. Taxonomy (GTDB): domain Bacteria; phylum Sumerlaeota; class Sumerlaeia; order MWCT01; family MWCT01; genus JAFGFK01. The sequence continues at coordinate 9,692 of JAFGFK010000163.1, forward strand.
TTTCAGAATCGAGATTGATATCAAGAACGGAAGCGAGCGCAGTATCATCGCCATTGTTTCTCACAACAGCCGTAATGGTGATGATATCGTCGGAATCGGGATTGGTCGGGGCAATAGTAATCTCATTAATAATATAATCCGGTTTGGGTTGAGCGGGGGCATTCGCCACCCCAATAACGACAAAGAGAGTTGCCAGTACAGGCAACGTCAGAAATTTGATACGCTTTGACATAGTCTTTATCCTCCGTTTTCAAAATCACGCGAAAATATATCCGGGTAGAATCCCATAAAGAAATTAAAAGGGGCATAACCGGATTTAATACATAATTTAAGTATATAATCATAGTATCATAATTATGATATATCAAGAAAAATTTGCAAAAAATCGCACAAAAGGGCGCATCTTGACACCGTTACCAAAACATCCCGAAATCGGGGGGCAATCCCCATAAAAAACCGGGCGGGAAAATTCCCGCCCGGCGGTATGACAAGTTTGAAAAAACAAGTTACATAACAATCAGGGTAATAAGATCCGCAATATCGACAATTCCATCCAGATTGACGTCATAGAAGGGTTTCTCCTGTTCTGTAAGGGAAATGATACCCAGGAGATACTCCCTCAGGGCAACAGGATCGGAATTATAGATGTCGATATCAATGGTGTTGGAGTTGTTGGTTTCATCGGATTCTTCGATATCGCCTTCCGCATCGGCATTTGCCGTTACCAGATAGGAACCCGGAATCGAGATTTCGATCAGGCGCTCAACCTGCTGCGAAGCTGCAGGAGACAGGGGTCCGATGTCAAAGTATTGAGGAACGAGCTCCGAACCGAAGAGGATAGAAAGCACGGATGTCGTGGCTTCGATAGAACCGTCGTTTCTAACCTGAGCGGTGATGGTTATGGTTTGATCCGTAAACGCCATAGCCGGGAGATAATCCAAGTTGCTGATGATAAGGTCCGGCATCGGGGGCGCAATAACGGTCAAATCATCCGAGGCGGAGTTGTTCGTTTCATCGGATTCATCGACGTCATCTTCGATATCCGCAGTTGCTGTGATGGTAAAGGTACCCGTTGTGGGGAAGTTTTCATCATGATCGACCTGATAGCTGGCGCCGATACCGAGAGGCGGTACGGAATAAGTAACCGGAGCGCCGGCGATATCGATCTCCAGGGTGGACGTTCCGGCAGCGTCATTGCCGCTATTCTCCACAATCACGGTGATTGTAACCAGATCCTCCGTATCGGGAGTTGCGGGATCGAAGGAGAGGGTATTAATTGTGAGGTCGGGTCTGGGCGCTGCCGTAACGACGAGGGAGTCGGAGGTGGAGTTGTTATCTTCGTTTGATTCTTCAATGTCGTCGTAAATATCCGCGATTGCGGCGAAAATATAGGTTCCGGGCAAGGAGAGATTCTGGTCATGATCAATCATGGAAATTGCCCCGATACCCAGAGGAGGTATGGAATAATAAACAGGATTGCCGTCAATACTGAGTTCCAGGGTGGAAGTAATGGCGCTGGCGTTTCCGATATTTTCCACAATAACCGTGATCTTAACCACATCATCCGTATCGGGAGCGGTGGGATCAAAGGAGAGGGTATTGATCACCAGATCCGGTTTGGGCGGTTCCACAACCGTGAAACTGTCCAGAGCGACATTATTGTCTTCCAGGGATTCGGATACATCGTCATTCAAATCGGCAGTGGCTTGAACGTCATACGTACCGAGAGCCAGGAGCCCCAGTGGAAGTTGAACTTCAAAATCCTCCATGGGATTGAGCATCGGGATCGTGTGGGTGGTAATATCGCCTTCGACATTGATCTCAAGGGTAGAGGTGATGGCGGAAGAGTCTCCCACATTGATAACATTTGCGATGACTGTAACCGAATCGAGCAAAGTGGGATATTCCGGGGTATGAGTCAGGCTGTTCATGATGAGATCGGGTCCGGGTTCGCGAACGGTGAATTCATATAGCGTCTCGTTGTTGGTTTCATCGGATTCCTCGTTGTCATCATTCAGATCCGCAGTACCGGTCACCTCATAAGTTCCCGCAGCAGCCTTGATCACATTCATCTGAACCTGTGCGGTTTCTTCCGGCGCAAGAACGGGAATGGTAAAGGTGGTGGGACCGGCTTCCCCTTCCACATCGAGTTCGAGAACCGATGTGGTGGCTGTTTCCTCGCCGATGTTTTTGACAATGGCTGTGAGGGTTATGGTATCATTGATAAAGGGATATTCCGGAGAGTGTTCGATGCTCTCCACGATCAGATCGGGTTTGGGGGGTTCGACAACGATGATTTCATCATTGGCGTCATTGTTGACTTCATTCGATTCCTCCTCAACATCCAAGGCATCGGCAGTAGCGGTGACCGGATAAGTTCCCGCCGAGATGAAGCTAACCTGACGCTGTACCTGGTAAGTTTCCGATGGGGATAGAATCGGTATGGTATAATTGACGACGTCGCCATCCACATCGATTTCCAGAGTGGTTGTAATGGCGGTAGCGCCGCCAATATTTTGCACCTGCGCCGTTATGGTAATTGTATCATTCGTAAAAGGATCCGTCGGCGCGTGAGTCAAGCTGCTCATGATGAGATCGGGGGCTTCAACGACATCGATGGTATCCTGAGCGACGTTATTGCCTTCCTCGGATTCATTCACGTCATCATAGACATCTGCAGTCGCCTCGACATCATAGGATCCGGGGGCGCCGAATGAAACCTGGCGTTGAACCTGGAAGGTATCGGATGGGTTGAGCGGCGGAACTTCATGAGTGGTGACATTGCCGTCCACATCCAAGGCAAGGGTGGATGTCGTGGATGCGGCATCGCCAGTATTTTCCACGATGGCTGTAATGGTAATATCGTCTATATTGGTAGGATTGGCGGGGGCATGATCCAGAGTGGTTACTTCGAGATCCGGGGCTGTAACCAGGATATTGTCGGTATCGGCGTTGTTGCCCTCATTTATTTCCGCCACGTCATCATAAACGTCCGCCATGGCGTCCACGGAATAATTTCCCGTAGCGTCAAATTGAACGATTCTTTGAACCGTGTAAGTCTCGAGGGGCGCCAGGGATGGAATCTGGTAAAGACTGGGAGACGTTTCGCTATCCACATCCAGTTCCAGTGTGGATGTGGTCGCCTCTTCATTACCCGCATTCTCGACAACAACCGTAATGGTGACTGGTTCATCGATAAGCGGATCAGCCGGGGCATGATCCAGGGAATTGATAATCAAATCAGGTCCCTGCGTGGGCGTCGGCGTTGGGGTTGGGGTTTCGGTTGGAGTGGGAGTGGGCGTTGGGGTATCGGTTGGAGTGGGCGTCGCCGTTGGCGTTGGGGTGGCGCTGACATCAAACTGAAGCGTGGCGTCGTTGTTATTTTCGTTGGATTCCGGGATGACATTGGTCACATCTGCTGTGGCTATAACCGAATGGGGCCCTGCAGACAGGGGACCCACAACGCGTGTTTGCGGCGCGGAATTGGCATGTTTGGCAAGTCCTGGTATTGTATATGTTGGCGGGCTTGCCTCTCCATCCAGATCAATTTCAAGTTCGGAAGAAGTTCCTGTACCTTCGCCATTATTTCTCACAATCACCGTGATGGTAATGGTATCAGCTGCTGTAGGGTTAGCTGGATCTATGGTAAGCTGGTTGATCAGATAATTGGGTAGCTGAGCCTGAGCGGTAGATATTCCCATCAAAGCAATTACCACTGTCATAAATGACAGTATAGGGATACCAGACTTTTTTAACATAATACTCCTCCTCTAAAAATTGCAAAATTAACGACAAACCATCCCCCGCAAAACCCCCAGTATGAAAGAAAATAAATACCACACAACTGAATTCACAGAATTTAGGTAATATTAGAACTATAATAACATAAATTTTGCAAGGAAAATCTTACAAAAAAAAGCATCCCCCACTCGAACCAGGTATTGTGGGGGATATAACGTACATTCGCATGAAACGAGGCTCCTCTTATCTTTTGGCAATAATGGACTGGTACAGACAGCGATCGCCATAAGGTTATTAAATCATCACAATAAGGAGAATTCATATTGTATTTTATTTGCTTTGAGAGGAGATTAAAAGATGTTTCTCTGCTTTTTCAACCATAAGCCGGGTCTGAATTATATCGTCAGGATCGATAGATGGCGTCTTGGTTTTCAGAAAAAGAGAGGTTTTCGCAAAAAGAAGAGACTTGTCATATTGAGCGTCATTCCAGAACCTATCCGCCTGTGAAAGGAAATCTTTTGCTTTTTTTATTGCCTCATCTTCAGGAAGTTGCATAAGGGGATCAGGGGCTGGATCTCTCCAGGAGAAATGATTCGGCATATGCGGATTTTTTATCATGGTTATCCTCCTTTTTCTTCTCACTCGATCACCGGTTTTTTACGTTCCTGTTTTTTGCGGGATTTACGCTTTTTGTTTTCCAATATCTTTTCCTTTACATCAACAGGCAAGGTGGTGGGAATGCGTTTCCGGGGCTTTTTAATCCATTTTTTCAGTTTTAACCTGAGATTTTCAAGGGCAATCCTTTTATTCCGGTACTGGGCGCGTTCCTCCTGGCATGTTACAACAATACCGGAAGGAAGATGGCGAAGCCTGACGGCTGTTTCCCGTTTGTTGACATTCTGCCCACCCGGTCCTGTGGAGCAATAAGTCTCTATCTCGCATTCGGATAAAAGATCGTCATCGGAAGGAGGTATGGCGTAGTTATCCGGCATTTTACGTTCCATAAATCCAAGATTCCTGTAAAATAATTCGTGAAATCCTGAAATGACTCCTGTAATAAATGAACCTGATATTTATAAAAACAGTTTCTTTTCAATAAAAATATAAAAGGAGATTCTCATGCTGACCGATTCATATCAATGGGATTATAATAAAAAAGCAGGGGAAATGGAACTTATGTTCGGAGGAAAAAGATGTATTGCGAGAGTAGAGAACTGGGAGGGGGGAGTGATCCGGCTTCTGATACAAAAAGAACAAACGCCACACAACCCGCCTTTTTTACTGGGCGAAGGGAAAAAGGAACGACCCAAACCAACAGGAAAGGGGGATATCGTCTTCGAATCCGGAAAGTCGCGCCTGATTTTCAGTAAAGAGAGCGGTTGGCAATGGCTCTTCGGGGGAAAACCGCTTCTCGAACAGTCGGATGAAATCTACCCCACGTTCAAGGGATGGAAAGACTTCGTCAAACCCCTTTTCCTGGATGAAATTTCCGCAACCATATCGTTCGGGCTTCATCCGGGCGAGCCGGTTTTCGGCGGCGGAGAAACATTCGGTTACCTGAACAAAAGGCGGCAATCCCTCAACATGAGAATCCTGGATTCCTGCGGTTTGACCACAACGGGTTATTCTTATAAATTCGTTCCATTATTCTGGAGCCCGCGTGGATGGGCTGTTTTTATGTGCACGAATTATCCGGTCATCGCGGATATAGGAAACAAATCTTATACCTCCTTTCAGATCACTGTAAAAGAGCCCTGCCTGGATATTTTTCTTATTCCGGGTTCACCCGGAGAGATCATGCGGCATTACTGGCGCCTCACAGGAACTCCTCCCCTTCCCCCTGAATGGGCGCTTGGGGCGTGGTGGTCCCGCTGCATGTATAGAAATAAGGAAGAAGTGAAAGAGGTCGTGAATGGGCTGAAAAAACACAGGATCAGGGGAAGCGTGATCAGCCTCGATCCCCTGTGGCAGAAAAACAAGCCAAAGTGGAACTCTGACGCCTGCGATTTCATCTGGGGCGATGAAGCGTTCGGGGATCAGAAGGAATTCTGCGACTGGCTGCACAGCGAGGGTATCAAGCTGTGTTTGTGGGAAAATCCCTTTGTATGGCTGGAGGGTGATTCTTATGAAGACCTGAAGGAATATCTCATCAAAGATAAAAAGGGAAATATCGTGAATCCCGAGCCCCCGTTGTGCGGAGCGGGAATCGTGGAGAAAATGGAAAAAATCGGGGCGTGGGATTTTACAAATCCGGAAGCATGGAAAAAACGCACAGCCCTTCATGCGAAACTCCTCGAGAACGGCGCGGATTGCTTTAAGGTGGATTACGGCGATACAACCCCCGGAGAGGATATTCATAACGTCTATGCCTTTTATTACGCAAAAAACACATGGGAGGCGGTGGAAAAGGAGCGGGGCGCAAAAGAGGCGATGATCTGGGCAAGACCCGGATGGAGCGGATGCCAGAGATACCCCGGATGCTGGGCGGGCGACAGCCAATCATCCTTCCCCTCCATGGCGTCCACCCTCGCGGGATGTTTGAGCCTTGCCGCAAGCGGGTTCTCTTGGTGGAGCCACGACATCGGGGGATTCTTCCATTACAGCGGGAATCCTCCCTCGCCGGAACTCTATATCCGCTGGGCTGAATGGGGACTTCTTTCCCCGTTATCCCGTTTTCACGGAACCACGCCGCGCGAGCCGTGGCGTTTTGGCGACAAGGCGATCAAGGCGATCCGGGAACTCGTCAATCTGCGTTATGAACTCATTCCCCGAATGATCAAATCTTATAAATCGCTGGTGAAACGGGGGCTTCCCATGGGGCGCCCGCTCGTTATGGATTATCCGAATGATCCGGCAACTTATGATCTGGCGGATGAATATTTATTCGGTGAATCCTGGCTGGTTGCGCCTGTTGTGGAACAAGGTTCGCGAAAGAGAAAAGTCTATTTTCCTGAAGGAGTCTGGAAGCCATTTTACGGGAAAGAAAGGATCAAGGGACCCTGTTGGCGGGAATGCGTTTCGCTGCCTGGCTCTCCCCTTTTGTTTGAAAAAAAATAAATCCAGGATTTGGGAATGCGGATTGTCGAATGCGGATTTTGGATTGGGGATTACGGATTTTGGATTGCCTGGGCGATTAATACTTTGGATGCGGAATGGAGTGTAGTGATATGATTTATACAAAACTGGGAAAAACGGGGCTTGAGGTTTCCCGGTTGTCATTCGGCGTTATGCGGCTTCCGGAAAAGGACGACAAGGATGGAAAGCGTATAATCGATCGGGAATCGTCCATCCCGCTTCTTCGAAAAGGCGCAGAGCTCGGGATCAATTTTTACGACACCCATCCTTTTTATTGCATGCATCAAAGCGAGATCGTTCTGGGCGAGGCGTTGAAAGGGATCAAGGAGAAGGTTCACATTCAGACGAAATGCCCCCTGTGGAAGGAGCTGGAACCGGGGGAAACCTGGAGCAATCGCCTGGAGCAATCCCTCAGGAATCTCCAGCGGGATTACATCGATCTGTATATTGCGCATTCAGTTTCCTGGGAAACCTTCGAGAAGAAGGGAAGGGATTTTCTCCGAATGGCTGCAAAGGCGCGCGAGGAAGGATTGATCGGGCATACGGGTTTTTCATCGCACGACAAGCCGGAAAACGTCATGAAACTGCTCGATGTAGATGAATTCGAGTGCATGACCATTCAATACAACCTGCGGGATTTGCAGTATGCGAGGTGCATTGAAAAGGCTGCGAAAAAGGGCATGGGCGTGATCATCATGGGACCTGTGGGAGGAGGAATTCTCGAAAAGCTGCCCAAGGGAAAGGAACACATCAAACCTGAGAAGGTGGGTGGCGTTCCGGAGATGGCGCTCCGGTATGTATTTCGCAATCCGGGCGTGAGTTGCGCCCTTTCGGGGATGAGCAGCATGGAGCAATTGGAGGAAAACATCCGCACCATCTCGAGTCCCGATCCGCTCACGGAGAAAGATTACCTGGAGCTGGAGAAGTCATTTTTCAGTTTGAAGGAGCTGGCGGATTTATACTGCACCCGGTGCGGGTATTGCCAGCCATGTCCGCAGAATATCAACATCCCTGGCATTTTTCATGCAGTGAATCTATGGCGGATTTACGGTTCTGAAGAACAGGCGCGATTTTTTTACGGGATGTTCACGCACCCGGATAAAGAGGGAAAGAAAAGAGATCCTTCCGTGTGCATCGAATGCGGGGAATGCGAAAAAAAATGCCCGCAGCATATACCCATCATCGAGCAACTCAAGGAAGCGCAGGAACTGTTCGGAAAACCGGAATAAATGAATTTTGGGGTCAGGCTATAATATTTTATAAGATTTCGCGTAGATATATGACAAATATATATTTAAATAATATGTATTCAAGGCTAATCTTATAAAATATTATAGCCTGACCCCATATAGGTTATTGCGTTTTGAGAATCAATTCTATGAGATCGGCGATGTCAACGTTTCCATCTTTATTGATGTCCAGCCCCGCAGGATTGTCCGTTATGCCCAGGATATAATCCTTGATCATGTCAAAGACATCGGAGAACAAGCCAAAATTCGCTGTCACGGTGATATCGGATGTCACGTTCATGTCCTGACGCGTGGCGGAAGTCGCATCGTCACTCCACTTGACAAACAAATAATCAACATCGGGAATTGCCGTCACCGGCGCGCCGCTTCCCCCGTGATAGACCGTTTGGGTTTTGGAGGTCTCTCCATCGATGGTTCCTCCCAAGCCTGCGATATAGGAAAGGACGTATTCATTGAGAGTGAACTGGGCGTAAACCGTGATGTCCTCCGTTACGTTTATATCCTGACGCGGATTACTTGTGGATTCATCGCTCCACTTGACAAAGTGGTAGCCTCTATTTGGGAGAGCTGTCACTGTCGTGCCGCTATCTCCGTGATTGACGATCTGGTTTGTATCGCCTATGATGGATCCTCCAGGACTTGAATTATAATTCAGGGCGTATGACATGATTTCGTAAACAGCCGTGAATGAGGTTGACTTATCGGCAATGACGGTCACTTCCTGATTGGGCGGGGTAATCCAGCCGATTATATCCTTGAATTCCACCACCTGGGAGACAGCGGCGACATTATGCAGGATATATTCATGATCCAGCCACAAAGCCTCGCCCTTAATCCGCCACTGGGCGCCGTCATTGACCGCCTCCTGCGGGGTAATGAATCCCTGCAGGTCGCCATAGGGCGATACGGTCATCCTTGCCCGGACTCTTTCTGATCCATAGGGAGTGTTGGCGTTAATTGTGAGTAACGCCTTGTAATCGCCCAGATCGGTCACCTCGGGAACGCCTGCGTCGAAGTTCACAGATACAATCAGACTGTCTCCTGCTGCAATAGTCCCTGTTGTGGGATTCTCATCGAGCCAGGGCGCATCGGCAAAACCTGAAACATAACCGACCTCGAGGCGTTCGTTGTTGGCGTAAACAACGTTTCCAGCGGAGTCGCGTCCTCCGATCACATAGAAATAGCCGTTCGATGCCACATCGCCCTCCATATAAACGCGTCCTTGATTCAGGGTCGGAATGGTTGGGGAGTCCGTCCATGCGTCCGAATCCGGATCATAGAATCCGGCATGGTGGAGGACGTTCCAAGCGGCGTCGCGGCGTCCTCCTGCAAGCCACAAGCCATCCAAGCCAAGACCGTCTGCATTATAAGACCATCGGGTGTAAGCCCCGCCGCCATCGGGCACGCCGGCGATGTAGCTCCAGGAAGAGCCGTCGAACTTTTCCGCGGTCATTTCCGGAACAAAACCTGGAAAGTAAACGCCCCCGGCGACATAGATCACGCCATCAATGGCAGCGGCGCTGAAGCTGGTGCGGGATTTCTGCATGGGCGCGCCCGCGGACCAGGTTTCAGATACAGTATCGAGAATCCAGACCTGCGTTGTACTGGAGCCGCCTGTGATGCCGCCCAGGACATACAGATTCACGCCTATGGCGACCACCTGGTATTGTTCCCGAGCGGTATAGCCATTATTGGCTGCTATGGAAGACCACGTATCAGTCTTGATGTCATAGACATAGGTTGTCGCCGCGCTTCCGTCTCCAGGGATGTATATTTTGTTATTTATGACAACGCCATCTATCATGTCCATTGATGCTGGCGCTGGTTCCATGGTATCCCAGGCATCGGTTTCCGTGTCATAGCGGAAGTTGGAGTTGGTTGGCGTACTCCCGCTGGAGTCGCTCGTTCCTCCAATCACATAGACGTAACCATTGGTATCGGCAATAACGGCATTGAATACCCGCGCCGAAGGCATGGGCGTCATGGTTTCCCAGGAGTCGCCGATGTCGCTGGGAGCGGGGACTCCGGAAGGAGTGGCCGTTTCAACGGGCGCGCCTGTTGCGACGCCTGTCTCCGCATGGATATTTACCGGTCTTCTCTCCCCATCTTCTTTCATTGTTTCCGGGATTGGTTTTGCCAAGGAAGTTTTTCTCCGTGTCGTTATGGATAAAGGTTTGAAACTCAGGTTTGATTCTTTTATCTCGAATACCAGATCTTTATCTCCGGCGTTTGCAAGGGTCATGGTCATGGTCATGGTCTCGCCGAGATCGAGCGTGGCGTGCAGGTATTCCGGCTGGACAAGCAATTGTCCTGCTCCCAGATGGAAATCCTGCCGCACGGTATCGCCATCGATGATGGATGTCCCAAGAGGTTGGGAGGCGTAAAACGACTTGGATGCGGTGATGATTTTATTTCCCGCCGGCGAATAAAGGGTATAGAAACCTTCGTCCACCGCCGGATCGTCCGGCGTTCCTTTAGTCGTTGCTCCGAGTAAATCCTCGTTTTCCACTGTGGCGTTCATGATAGGATCGCCGGTATTGGCGTCGTAAACGTTTCCAACGACCAATCCGCCCTCGGGAGATTGACAATCCCAAACATGAATATCGTCGATATACCAGTCATCAGCGTCATTACCTTCATATCGGAACGCCAGGTAAATATCCTCTCCCGCATAATCGAAGAGATCGATCAACTGCTGTCGCCATGCTGCCTGGGGACTATCGAACTCAACTATCTGCGCCCAATCTGCCGGCGGGGGCGCATAAACGCCTGAGTGAATCCACAGGCTGTGTTTCCCATAGTTTTCCGGATCATTGGCGTATTCCCAGAAAGAGAGCCATGCCCCGCCGGCGGGTACGGGAATGCGGGGCAAGACCAACCAGCCATCCTGGTTTCCCGCATCCGAGGACAAATGCAGGGCAGAGTAACTGCCGCTGTGGAATTGCCCTGTATTGGCTATCCATTGACTGCCGCCGCTGTCTATATCATAAGCATACCATCCAAAGGGGGGAAAGGCGGATTCAAATCCTTCGGTCAGGAATTCCTGCGTGGCGTATCCGGGGGCGTTGCAAACCTGCGGATCCGCATACAGATGAATATCCGCGGTCTGATTGGATATCAGGGAATCGACATTCACCTCACCCGGCATGTAGCCTTCTACCCAGGTTGTCGCGGTGAGGATGAAGTCTGTTCCCTCCGGCAGATCAAGGCTGTAGAAACCTGTCACCGGATCAGTCCAGACATCATAGACGTTAAAACCTGGATAAACGGAAGACGCCTGGATATAGGCATACAGCTGCCAGCCGGCGTCTCCATCGTCAACTACGCCCTGCAGGGTGAACCAATCGGCAGGCAGGAGGAAAAAATCCTGGCGAACCGTATCACCGGCTATAACAGAAACAACCTCCGATTGGGGTTTGAGGTAAGCCTTCTTTGCCGTGAAGGTCTTGGCCCCCTCGGGGGAATAGAGGGTATAGAAGCCGTCATCCACTGCCGGGTCATCCGGGGTGTAATATACATCTGTCATGTAACCGTCCTCGTTTTCAACGGTTGCGTCCATTAGGGGGGTTCCGGTATCATCATCATAAACATTTCCAACCACAATGCCGCCCGATGGGGGCGGGCATTCCCATACGCGAACATTGTCGATATACCAGTCAGCGGCATCGTTTCCCTCATATCGAAACGCCAGATAAATATATTCACCAGCGTAAAGAGAGAGATCGACGATCCGCTGTCGCCAGGAATTCTGGGGATTATCGAACTCCATCAGCTGAATCCAGTTTGTCGGTGGAAGGGAAGACACGCCTGTAAAAATCCAGAGGCTGTGTTTCCCGTAACTTGCCGGTTTGTCTGCGTATTCCCAGAAGGAGAGCCATGTCCCTTTTCCGGGAACGTAAATATTGGGCAGAATCAACCAGCCGTCCTGGTTCCCTGCATCCGAGGATGCGTGCCGGGCGGAGATGCTCCCTGTGTAAACATGGGTCCCGCTATCCCTCCAATATGAACCGCCGCCATCTATATCATAGGCAGCCCAACCGAAGGGCGGGAAGCCGGTTTCAAAACCTTCCGTGAGAAATTCCTGGGTAGTATATCCTGGGGCGTTGCAGGTCACTGGATCCGCTTTAAGATGAATATCCAGCGCCTGGTTGGATGTCAGGGGACCCACATCCGCCTGATCCGGAATATAGCCGGGAACCCAGGCTGACGCAACCAGGGTGAAGGTCGTGCCTTCCGGCAGATCAAGGCTGTAGAAACCTGTCACCGGATCTGTCCAAATGACATAATCAAGAAAGGCGGCGTCGGCGGGAATCGCCTGAATCAGGGCATAAAGATTCCAACCGGTATCGAGGTCATCCACGACTCCTTCCACTGTGAACCATTCCGCAGGCAGGAGAGAAAAATCCTGGCGAATGGTCTCTCCCGACATAACCGACACAGGCGCTTCCTGCGCCCTATAGTAAGCCCTTCCCGCGGTAAAAGTCTTTGTTCCCTCGGGAGAATAAAGGGTATAAAAGCCATCATCCACCGCCGGATCATCCGGCGTCGCTTTTGAGAAAGCGCTGTAGCCATCTTCATTTTCCACAGAAGCGTCAATGAGAGGATCGCCCGTATCAACATCGTAAACATTGCCTACCGCCAAGCCGCCGGCGGGAATGACAATTCCTTGTGAAATGGCTATATCATCCACATAGTAGCCGGCATAATTAACGGTACCGTCGCTGGTCAGGCGGAAGCGGAACTGGGCTGTGCCGCCGGCAGCGGCGGAAAGATCGTAGGTTTTTACGCTCCAATCGATCTGCGCCGTGCCGCCTGTGTGCTCCCATAGAATCTGCCACCCGCCGCCATTGACGCTCACTTCGGCGTAAGCATGGTCCCAGGTGGCGGACTCGATATAACTTGCCTGCCGCCATCGGGCGATCAGGGGGGCTGTGGCCCCGGAAAGATCGATCACAGGAGATACAATACTGGCGCTCGCATCATCCGGATAATCGCCAGAGAGGTTCGTGCCCCAGCATTTGGCGCCCGAGGCGCTTCTGCCGGGCCATGACACGGGCGCGCCCCACTGCCAGAGGTCGCCAGGCGCGCCGTCAATCGTATAACCGCCATTATCTGTTTCAAAATCCTCAAAGTATGCGTAATCGAACGTGTAACCAGGGGCTATGGCGGTTTCGCTATCCGCATTCAAATGGAAATCCAACTGTTGATCGGAAGTAAGAGGGCCGATATCGATTACTTCCGGCAAATATCCTTCTACCCATGCCGTTGCCATAAGGGTGAAGGTCGTGCCTTCGGGCAGATCGACGCTGTATAAGCCTGTAACCGGATCGGTCCAGATGGCATAACCCGCGTATGCGGGATCAGCGGGCGCAGCCTCGATCTGCGCATAAAGCTGCCAGCCTGTCTCCGAATCATCCACCATGCCTTCCACTGTGAACCAGTCGATCGGCTCAAGGTGAAAATCCTGACGAATTGCGGCGCCTGCCAGAACATTCACAAACCGGGATTGGGAATTGTAATATAAATTTTCCGCAGTCAATACCTTCGCGCCTGATGGAGAGTAAAGGGTATAAAAGCCATCATCCACTGCCGGATCATCCGGCGTCGCTTTTGTGATTGCGCTGCAGTCGTCTTCATTCGATACAATCGCGTCGTTAAGGGATTCGTTAATTCCCTGCTCATAAACATTGCCTACCACCAAACCGCCAGCGGGGGTAATCATTTCCGACGCAATGATAATATTATCCACATAATAACCTGCATAGTTAATTATTGAATCGCTGGTCAGTCTGAAGCGGAACTGAACCGTACCGCCCGCCGCAGCGGAAATATCGAATATTTTCCTATTCCAATCGATCTGAGCCGTGGCGCCTGTGTGCTGCCATAGAATCTGCCATGCGCCTCCATTGACGCTTACTTCGGCATAAGCGTGATCCCAGCTAGCGGACTCGATGTAACTCGCCTGCCACCAACTGACATACAGGGGCGTAGAATATTTGGAGAGGTCCATGACTGGCGAAACAATACCGGCATTTGCATAATTCGGATAATTGCCGGAGAGGTTCGTGCCCCAGCATTTGGCGCCCGAGGCGCTTCTGCCGGGCCATGTCCCGGGCGCGCCCCACTGCCACATGTCCTCAGGGGCGCCATCTATGGTAAATCCGCCATTGTCCATCTCGAAATCGTGTTGGATCAAAGGATTGAACGCGTATCCAGGGGCTGAAACTGTCGCCAGATTCGCTTCGAGGGCTATGTCAGCCACCTGCCCCGAGGTCAAGGGACCTATCTGGACTTCGGATGGGAGATAGCCCTCGACCCATGCCTTTGCCGCCAACGTATAAGTCGAGTTCTCAGCCAGATCGACGCTGTAAAAGCCTGTAACCGGGTCTGTCCAGACGGGATCACCCGGATATCCATCAATATCAATCTGCGCATAGAGGGGCCAACCGGTAGCCGTATCGGTAACCGTACCTTCAATCGTATAAAAAGTCGAAGGCGTCAATGCCACATTAAGGATTGTTGGATTTTCGGGCGTAACGCTGACGTTGGAAAACGTCTTCTTCTGGTATCCATAAGCTGAAAACGTCACGTCGTAGGTTCCTTTCCAGAGGAGCAGGGAATAAGAGCCATCTGCGCCGGATAATATCTTGCGGTCATTGCCCGGATTCACGGCATTGATCAACGCCCCTTCGATGGGATCGCCCTCGGATGTTATGAGCGCCCCTTCCGTAATATGACCCAGCAGGGCGCTGTCGCCGCCTGTTGTAATCGCTGCTGTCACAGCCTTCAGGGCGTCTATCTCACCCCAGCCTGTTGCATAGTTGGGAATATTACCGGGGCCCGGAGGCGGGGTTCCTCCGGAATTATAATCAATGGGATTCGCCGTTTCCTCGATAATGGTCTCCGTGGCTGCATAATCTCCCACAAGCCACGGCGCCGCGCCCCATATCAGGGCGACAAGACCCGATACGTGCGGAGTTGCCATGGACGTGCCGCTCATATCGCCGTAAGATGAATTACTGTCATTGTAGGCGGAGCGGTTGGTTCCGGGCGCCACCACCTGGGGCTTGAGATGGGGATAGCCCCGAGGATTGATCGTATCCGGATCATCCGTAGGACCCCAGTTGGAAAAGTTGGCGTATTGCCCGTTGTCCCGTCCGGTGGCGCCGACGGCTGTAACATTACCCGAGCGTGCGGGATTGCCAACCGTATTGAGCCCCGGGGGACTTGGGTATGCGCAATTGCTTGAATTTCCATTGGAAAAAACCGGGTAAATGCCTGCGGCGTGCCAGCTGTTGATCACTCCTGCATACCAGTCGTCATAGGATGTCCCGCAGTCGCCCCAGGAATTGTTGACGACATGGGGGCGTTTGTCCGGATCGGGATTGGCGCCGGAAAGATCGGTCGGGGCAGCCATAAACTGACCGCAGGAGAGAAGTCCGGCGTCGCTTCCGCTGCCGCCGACGAATCCCCTGGCTGCGATCCATTTTGCCCCGGGCGCCACGCCGATCCGGTTTGCCCCGCCATCGTCGCCGACCATCGCGCCTATGGTGTGGGAACCATGACTGTGGTCATCGAATGGCGCCGCGCTGCCGCTGTAAGGGTCCCACCAGCAGTAATTGTGATTGTAATTGCCGCTGCCCAGGTTGCCCTGATACTGGTTCACCAGGGCGTCATGCGTGTAACGAACCCCCGTGTCGATATTTGCAACGACAATCCCCTGCCCTTTGTAACCCATATTCCACGCCTGATCCGCCTTGATATGGGTGAGGTTCGATTCCACGGCTGTAATGGAAGACGCCGCCGGTTTGATTTCGACAGGCTCCACCAGCCTGGGTTTGCGGCGCGCGCGCAGCGCCTTGATTTCGGGAAAGGACTGAAGTCCGTTAAAGGCGTTGACGTTAGAAGTCTCGACAACAATAACATTATCGACCCAGAATGGCTGGTAGCTTGCCCCCTGGGTATCGAGAAATTCGATTATACGCGCCTGAGATTTTTTCGCCGTTTCCATAAGCGCCTTCATGACGAACCGCCCGCGATCCTTCCAGTTCATGCTGTAAGCGGGCGACAGGTCGGCTTTTTCCCGGAAATAGATCAGGTAGCCAGTAGAGTCATCGGCAGTAATCTGCGCCTGTAACTCCTTTTCTACAAGGATTTCATCGCTACCGGATGAATGGGAAGATGGATTCCCGGATATGCCTGTTGTTGACAGGATGAAAAGGGATAACAGGACGAAAACGAGATTTACGATCAAACGGGGATTTTTTGTAAACATCTTACATTCCTTTCCCGGTAAAATTTCAAAAAAGGTGAAATCCTTCCAAAAAGCATGTAAAAAAAAGCATAAAAACACAATTAAAAGAACAGGGTCAAGAAATTTCTCGATGGTCTGCTTTTGGGGAGTGCACATCACTTTTCTTGGCGAGTGGTTGGATCATGGGTTCATACTCTATAAAAATCCATCACTCCTTCCTCCTTCATAAGTTTCTAAGTTTCGGGATGATTTAGAGTATCGTTTTTTGTCATTTTAGATATATTTATGCAACAATACCTAGATTTTTAGGGGATTTGACCCAGTTTTTTCGTCCTTTCTTCGCCAAGAAAAATGATGTGCGCCCCATTTCGGGGTCAGGCTATAATATTTTATAAGATTTCATGTAGATATATGATAAATATATGTTTAAGTAAATTTTTGGGTGGTTTAATCTTATAAAATATTATAGCCTGACCCCCTATAAGGCGGTGAATAACTGAACTGTACAGGGAGCGATCTTGAAGTTGATCTGATTGTCGGGAGATTCGATATTTTCATGGCGTAATTCTGTTTGATTCAGTATCATTATGCTGCTAAAATGAACGGCTTGTCGTAAGCGTCCCTTTGGAACGCCTGCAATGCCGTTACATTCATTATCTGATATATTCACAAGCAGTAGAGCGATTTTCCCTTCCTGCGATTGCCACAAGGTACCCATAACAGGGGGATTGTCAAAGACGCATTTCGTTCCGAAATGGGAGGCGCCGATCTCGAGATTCCTGAAGTCTCCCTTGATTTCCGCTTCTCCGAGGAAACGTCCTCCCAAAAGATACGCCAGCGCCTCCTTGCGGGCGCGGGCGAGGATGCGGAGGAATTCCGCTTCGCGGCGCGCCTCGGGCGGCATGATCTTCTGTGGAGAAATCCAGCCGGGCTGGCTTCCCCAGAGAAGAGCCCAGGCGTTCTTTAAACGGAAGGGCAGGGCGTTCGACGGTTCGTTCGGGGCGTAATAGGCGCTTCCGAAAAGAACGCTTCTTTCCGAATATACCGCCGGGAAAAGAGGGACATGACGCCCCATAAAAGGCGTATTGACCACCAGATGGGCGTCGAAAAGATCAAGCCAGCATTCGGCGTTTTCCTCGGTAGTCAGGATGACTTGCCGGGGTTTTTCGTCTCGGATCATGCGCAACGTTTTCCTGTAGCCTTCATGCCAGAACGCCCCGCCGCCCGGGGCGTGGTTGTGATCGGGATGATAACAGGGAACGCCGGCCGCCGCTCCGATCTGATCGATGTAAACTCCCTGAACCCCGAGTTCCCCGATCATACGATTCACAAGCCCGGCGATGGTATCCTGCCAGAACGGCTCTGCCGGGCACATGACATTATTGGGAACAAGGGAGCCGTAAACCTCGGTGTAACAGGAGCCATCCTGACGTCGCGCCGCCGAGCGGTCGCCATTTCGAGCGCGCCAGGTTTCGGTTTCCGGATCGCACAAACGTCCGTTGATGTAAGGCATGACATGCGTTCCGTTTTGTTGAAACTCTTCAACCGATTCTTTGAAACCCTCCTTTGGGGGAAAGTATTCAGGATACAGGGTATCATAAGGGATTTGATGCCAGCGGTACCAGTGGAGAGCTGTTGGAACATCAAAGAAATCCAGCGCCTGTTTGGTAATGTCGCGGTTAGCCTCCGGCGCTCCATCGGGGCGAAGCCAGAGACAGGTTTGTTTCAGCCATTCAGGAATATCGGGGCGATTTGCGATGTTTCCCGCGCTTCCCCAGGGCGTTTCAAGGGAAAAGGGGCGATAAATCTGCGCGGCTTCGTAATATCCCCCGTGAAACGGCTGCAAAATGACCTCATAAGGGAATTCGACAGGGGCGTCTGTTTTTCCGCCTTCCGGGAAGTGTCGAATCCAGAAGGAGGCGGCGCCGCGCCGCGCTTCGAGGCAGAAATCCTTGAGAAAGGCGTTTTTGTCATGGGTTCCGATATACAGTCCGCTCCCCTCCTGCAGAAACGCCATCATCTGGAGGACGATTTCCCAGGAGGGATAATGTCCTTCCATACGGAATCCGGGGACAAGATCGTGTTCCAGCCCCCATCCGGAGGGAACAAGGATGCGGGAATTTTTTTTCAGGCGAATATTTTGTATAAGGGGAAAGTCCACGCGAAGGACGCGCCATGTCTCGGGCGGCTCGATAGTGACGCTCCAATATGTCTGGGGTTTATTGTCGCAGCAACGAACGCGCACAGCGACGCGACACGGGCTTCTGGGAGTCGCCTTCACATTCCAGGAGAAACGAATCTCCCCTCCCCCATTGTTTCCTGGGGAAAGTTCGCAGGAAACCAGTTGCCCCTGAAGGCTATCATAAACAGGGGAAGTTCCATCCGGGCTTATGAGGGCGATGCGCCAGAGGGTTTCGAGTGGCGGCGATTCACGAACAGGACGCGCCCAGGAGCGTCTTGTCCGCAGATCGGACAATTCCGCAAGATAGACATGAGGCGTCGTGCGAAAACGCAGGGAAACCGTCTCATTTTTCAGGGAAACAGATTCCTTGATTGTGTTGTTCTTCAATATTTTTTCTCCTAGGGAACATAGGCGGGGAGGCGGAAGGGACCTTGCTTCAACGCCTTCAAATGATCATCCGATAAATACTCGAGCGAGAACAGGCAGAATCCCTGGGCGCCTGTTTCCTGAACTGCGCGAATCTGATCGATGAGCGTCTTCGGGGGAAATCCGAGATAAGGACCCAACCCCACGTATCCCCTGAATTGGGGAGGCGCATCCTGCATGAAACCCTGGGATTCCCGGTTGACCTGATCTGCATCGGAGGTATAGGACATGGTAAAGACCTCCTCGATGTATCCCTTGTCGAGCCAGAGTTTCCAATCCTGAAATTTCGATTCGACCGCCTCTTTCCTATCCGGAAAGACATCGGCGGAGAGCCTCAAATCGGGACGGATTTCCTTGAGCATGACAGAGACCTGACGGACAAATTCCGTCACCTGATCGGAGCGAAACTGATTCCATTTTTCCCACACTTCAGGATTTTTCACGGGATCGATCAAGGCGGGATCGACTTCAAACTTGTTAAAAAAGAGTTCGCGGCATCTGCCGCAGTAACAGTATCCTTGTTCCCAGGGAAGGCTGCGGGGATAACGGATGTAATCCAGTTGCAAGCCATCGATATCATATTTCCGGATCATTTTTTCATAGACTTCGAGCCAGAATTGTCTGACTTCTCTTCGGGAGGGGCAAAAATAATAATACCCTTTTTCGAGGGTGGATGGGTAGTCTCCATTTCTGGAAAAGGCAAGCCATCCGGATTTTTCTTTTTTGAGGGGGGATTGATCGAAACCTATGAAGAAGACTTCCACCCAGGGAATCACCTTGATTTTGTATTTATGAGCAAGTCGGCACAATTCCTCGAGGGGGTCCCATCCAAGAAATGCGGGATTCTGGGGAAGCGCCGGATGCGCATCGGGATAAATGGCGTAACCCCAGTAGATGGTTTCGGGACAGACGCCGTTAAAACCGGCTTCCGCGATTTTTTTGATGGTTCGTTCCAATTCCTGGGGGGATTTTTCCTGGAGGCGGTGCCAGCAAGCCCGGAGCTCGATCTGACGGCTCCTCTGGGATTTGTAGTAATATTCAAAGGCGGAATCGAGCGCTTTTTTCGCAAAGAGAACCGATTGCCGGGAATCGCCTGAGCGGGCGGCTTTGCGGGAACGGGCGCCCCATTTTTCGCTCTGGCTTTTCAGGGAACGCAGGTCATTCATGGAAACCAGGGGGTCCCACTCGATGTGGGAGGCGTCGAGAGCGTCCGCTTCCTCTATCAGGGATGATGACTGGTAAAGGCAGGTGGCGTCAGTAACGCTGCAGATGATTTTTTGTCCCTCGATGGTTACTTCAACGCCGGGATAGAGATTGTCAACGATCCAACGCGCCGCTTTTCCATGGCCTGAAATGACAAAACCATTCGTGGGAATATCGGAATTATTTCCTCCGACTTTATGAACGATTCCGCCGATCACGACAGCTTCCGTTCCCCATTGATTCGCGCCTGTAGCCGTTCCAAAGTTCGGGGTATAGAGTATCATCTGATCCTCTCCCCGGCCTCCGGGAAAATCGACGTTACGGGGATCTATTTTATCGAAGGAAACGTCGAAGACGCTGATCACGGAATGAGGATAAAGGGATTCTTCTCTATGGAAGAGTTGACAACCGGAGAGAAGGAGACAGACATAAGGAAACATGAAACAGATCCTCACCACCTGGCGCAGAAACATGGCGTCAACCTCCAGAGGAAGGTATTTCTCCTGTTTTGGGTTGATCGAGGGAGATATCGCCGAGCCGGGATTTAGGCACATCATCCCCGGTTTTTGTTTCCAGGGGAACGGAAGGGGGAGTTCCCTTTTTCTGGTTAAACGCAAGGGGGGGGAGTTCTTCTCCCTTGATGATCAGCTCCAATTCCTCGCCGGTCAGCGTTTCCCGATCGATCAGGATATCGGAAATTTTCTGGAGCAATGTTTTATTATCTCGCAGAATCGTCAGCGCGGTTTGATGACCTTCTTCGATGAGGGACTGGACTTCATCATCGATCCGTCGTGCGGTATCGTCGCTGAAATTGCGCATTTGAGTCAATTCTCTACCGAGGAAGACCTGTCCATGGGTATCTCCGAAGGTTCGGGGTCCGAGTTTTTCGCTCATGCCGAATTCGCAGATCATGCGGTGAGCGATTTCCGTAGCGTTTTTAAGATCGTTGGAGGCGCCGGTGGTGGTTTCGGAGAGGAGAATTTCCTCGGCGGCGCGCCCGCCCAGGAGATACACGAGATAATTTTTCAGGTGACGCCTGCTCTGGTTTCTGCGTTCTTCTCCCGGAAGGATGCTGGTGACCCCGAGGGCTCTACCCCTGGGAATGATAGTGACCTTGTGAACCGGATCGGCATCGGGGAGCATGCGAGCGCACAGGGCGTGCCCGACTTCGTGGATAGCCGTCGTTTTCTTTTCCTGTTCGGAAATAACGAGGCTGCGTCTCTCGGGACCCATCATGACGCGGTCCTTGGCTTCTTCGAGGTCGTCCTGTTCCACGGATTTTTTATTTCTCCTGGCAGCGAGGAGCGCCGCTTCATTCACCATGTTGGCGAGATCGGCGCCGCAAAAACCGGGGGTCGCCTTTGCCAGAACTTTCAAATCGGCGCTCTTCGCCATTTTGATTTTCTTTGTGTGGACTTCAAGGATTTTCTCTCTTCCGAGAATATCCGGCATATCCAGGGTGATCTGGCGGTCAAAACGACCGGGTCTGAGAAGCGCCGGATCAAGCACGTCAGGCCTGTTGGTGGCGGCGATCAGGATGACGCCTTCATTGGGATCGAAGCCATCCATTTCGACAAGCAATTGGTTGAGGGTTTGCTCCCTTTCATCATGTCCGCCGCCGATGCCGGCGAACCTGTGGCGTCCCACGGCGTCGATTTCATCGATGAAAATAAGGCAGGGTTTGCTTTTCTTGCCCTGTTCGAACAGATCGCGCACGCGGGAGGCGCCGACGCCGACAAACATCTCGACGAAATCCGAACCGCTGATGGAGAAGAAGGGGACTTTAGCTTCGCCTGCAACCGCTTTGGCAAGCAGCGTTTTCCCTGTGCCTGGAGGGCCGTATAAAAGAACGCCTTTTGGGATTTTTCCGCCCAGTACGGAGAATTTCTTCGGGTCCTTCAGGAATTCCACGATTTCCTTCAATTCTTCCTTGGCTTCATCCACTCCGGCAACATCTTCAAAGGTGATTTTGACCTGTCCCTCGGATACGAGTTTGGCGCGGGATTTGCCGAAACTGAGCGCTTTGTTTCCCGATCCCTGAATCTGCCTGAATATGATAAACCATAATCCGACGATCACGAGAAAGGGGATAAGGAGAGAATAAAGGAGTTGGGGGAAAACCTGGGATTGAGGCTTGGGGTCGTAATTGACATTATTTTCCTGCATGACGGTAAGAACTTTTTCCGCCTGAGGTTCGAGGTACTGGGTATTGAAACCGGCTTTTTTGCCGTCATCGTTGAGATATTCCCCGCTGAGGCGTCCGCCCTTATCGACAACCGTTCCCACAATGCGTTTTTCCTGCGCCAGTTTGAAGAACTGGATAATATTGATTTTATCTTCCCTGGTTCGCTGGTTGAGGGTAAGAAAAATAAGGATGCAACCCACGAAAATCACGATCCAGAAGGTCGCTGATTTGAGACCGCTTGGCATATAAAATTATAACCTCTTCATTCTCGGAATTTTATGTAAAAAAATAATACATTGTCTTCCAGTTTTTGGATTTAACATGAGATATTATCCCAATCGGAGAGAAGGGGTGTCAAGCGTAAAGGGACGTCAGGATTTATCCTTTATCTCTTCCTTGTAGGAACATTTATCGTTGGGACATCGCGCCTGCTTTCTTCCGCTCCGCCATTCCACAATCAGAAACGAGGCGTTGCATACAGGGCAGGATTTCTTCAGGGGCATTTCACGAAGCATGAACTTGCAATCGGGATAATTGGAGCATGAATAGAACACCCTTCCCTTCTGCGACATGCGTTCCACAATCTCGCCATTACACGCGGGGCATTGCGCGCCGATGGGATAGGGTTTTGTATTGCGGCACTCAGGATAGCCGGAGCATGCGAGGAAGCGTCCCCTTTTGCCGTTCCGAACGACCATATTCCTGCCGCATTTCTCGCATTTGACTTCCGTGAGTTGTTTTTTTACAAGGACGATGCGACCTTCTTCGTCCATCTCGAATTCCTTGGTATTGCGGCATTCAGGGTAATTGGGACAGGCGAGGAAATGCCCTCTTTTCCCCCACTTGATGACCATTTTCGCCCCGCATTTTTCGCAAAGGATTTCTGTAGGTTTGACCTCAGCCCTGACATTCCGCATCTGGGTGGGGGCTTCGCTCAAACGTTTTTCAAACTGGCTGTAGAAATTTCTCAGGAGATCGACCCAGTTGACGCTGCCATCCTCCACGTGATCGAGTTGATCCTCCATCATGGCGGTAAACTGGACATTCATGATTTCAGGGAAGGTTTGAACGAGTATGTCCGTGACGATTTTCCCGAGTTCTGTGGGGTAAAAGCGTCCTTTCTTTTTGGAGACATATTCCTTATCCTGTATGGTTGATACGATAGTGGCGTAAGTCGAGGGGCGCCCGATCCCTTTTTTCTCCAGTTCCTTGATGAGGGAACTTTCCGAAAAGCGGGGGGGCGGGAGGGTGAAATTCTGTTCGGGGAGTATCGCCTGCAAGGTAAGAGTATCGCCTTCCTTCATGGGGGGAAGGGCGCCGTCTTCTTTTTCGGCTTCCGCCGGTTCATCAGGAGAAGAATCCGCCTTGTCTTCCTCCTTCATTTCCTGGTACAGGGCGAGGTATCCGGGGAAAAGGCTGGTCATTCCCGTTGCCGTGAATTTATAGCGTTTTTTTACAAGGCTCTGGACTTGCGTCTGATTGAAGATCGCTTCCGCCATCTGGGAAGCGACAAAGCGATTCCAGATAAGTTGATAGAGAAGCAATTGGGGTTTTTCGAGATAAGGAGCGACCCTGTCCGGCGTCCATTCGAGGGAAGTGGGTCGGATCGCCTCGTGGGCGTCCTGCGCCGATTTTTTATTTTTGAAAAAGCGTGGTCCTTCGGGAAGATAATCCGGGGAAAAAGCGCCCGCGATGAAGCTGCGAACGGCATTCAGGGCTTCGCCCGAGATACGGGTGGAATCGGTTCTCATATAAGTGATGAGTCCTGTGGGTCCTTCCTCTCCCAGGGGAATTCCCTCATAGAGTTGCTGGGCGAGCGCCATGGTTCTTTTCGGGGAGAAACGAAGCCGTCGGGCGGCTTCCTGTTGGAGCGTGCTGGTGATAAAAGGCGGCGAGGGGGAGCGTTTGACTTCTTTCCGCTCGATTCCGGAAACGGTAAAAACAGCGTCTTTGAGATCGTTACAGACCTCCTGCGCCTGTTTTTCATTGGTAATTTTGATCTTTTGTTCATCGATTTCAGCGAGGCGCATAAGGAAGGCGGGGGGGGTCTTGGCCTTTACCCGGGCGTCGATCGACCAATACTCCTGTGGCTGGAAGGCTTTGATCTCTTCTTCGCGTTCGCAGATGATGCGAACCGCGACGGATTGGACGCGTCCGGCGCTGAGACCGTTTTTGACCTTGCTCCAAAGCAGGGGGCTGATCTTATAACCAACCAGGCGATCGAGTATGCGGCGCGCCTGCTGCGCCTCGAAGAGAAACTTATCGAGCTGGGCGGGTTTCTGGATCGCCTGGAGCACGGCGTTTTTCGTGATTTCGTGAAAGACCGCTCTGAAAATCTCCTTTTTCTTCCCGCTGAGTTCTTCCGCTATATGCCAGGCGATTGCCTCGCCCTCCCGATCAGGATCAGGGGCAAGATATATTTTTTCCGAGCTGCGCGCCGCCTTCTTGATGGCGTCGATGACCTTCTTTTTCCCGGGGATGACCTCGTATTCCGGATTGAAGTTATCCTCTATGTTCACGCCCAGCTTCTTGGCGGGAAGGTCCTTGATATGCCCGACGGACGCTTCAATGACGTAATTCGAGCCGAGGTATTTCGCCAGCGTGCGCGCCTTGGCGGGCGACTCTACAATAACAAGATCCTTTTTCATATATGAGCAAAATCCTTGAATGAACGACAGAAATTTTTTTGTTCCCTTTCTCCTGTTGTAACAGATATTGATGATGATCTCTTTAATATGAATGCCTTTTGTCAATGAATTTTTCAAAAGGGCGCATCTTTCGTATAATGAAAATGATTGACATGAACAGGACATACTATGTTATAAGATATGCAAATGTTCACAAAAGAATAATTTTACGCCGCGAATTTTAAAATACAGGCATTTCAAGGATTTTCTCGAATGGCGCTCTCGCTTGACCAGGTACAAAAGCAGGTGCAGCGTCTGGTAATGACTCCCCAGATGCAGCAATCCATCAAGCTCCTTCAACTGAACAGCCTGGAAATGGAACAGTTGACGGAGCAGCAGATCAGGGAGAATCCTTTTCTGGAGCTGGCGGAAGAAGAGGAGAACTCGACCATGGAAACAGCGCTGCCAGACGCCCCCCTCACCGCATCCCCGCCATTACCGGATCCAACCAACGCCCCTCCCGAATCCGCAGAAGCCAAACCACAGGATATTGAAAAGCAGCCGGAAACATTCGACAAGGTGGACGCCGATTGGGAGGAATTATACGACGACGCCGAAAACAAGGTTTACTTTCAAAAGGAGGCGTACGAAGAAGAGGATTTCACGGAATACACCCCTAAAGGCACCAGTCTTTCGGAACACCTGCTGCGGCAACTGAAGCTTTCGGCCCTATCCGGCAAGGACATTGAAATCGGGGAACGCATCATCGGGAATCTGGATGAAAATGGATACCTGCGCGCTTCCCTGGAGGAAATTGCGCAAAACCAGGGCGTTCCCATCGAACAGGCGGAGGATGTTCTGGACGTCATTCAAAGTTTCGATCCTGCGGGAATTGCCGCGCGCACTCTGGCGGAATGCCTGCGCCTTCAACTGGAGGATCAGAATGTCCGGGATTCGAAAATATATATCCTGATCGATGATTACCTGGAGGATTTGCAGAAAAAGAAGTTCAAGGAGATCGCCAAGTCCATGGGAGTTCCGCGGGAATGGGTGATGAACGCCTTTCAGAGGATATCGCGGCTGGAGCCCAAACCCGGGCGGCAATACAACAAAGAAGAGGCGTTTTATATCACGCCGGATGTCATTGCGAAAAAAATCAATGGCAAATACCTCTATTTCCTGAACGAGGGGCGTTCCTCCAATCTCCGCATCAATTCCTATTACCAGCAACTCCTGAACAACGGACGTCTCACCAAAGAAGAAAAGGCGTTTGCCCTGGAAAAATACAGGGGCGCCATCTGGTACCTGAAAAACATCGAAAAGAGAAAACTGACCATACTGCGCATCACGGAAGCCATATTGAACAGCCAGCAGGAATTCCTGGAAAAGGGCATCAAGTTTTTGAAACCTTTGACGCTTCGGGAAATCGCGGAGGCGGTGGAGATGCATGAATCGACCGTGGCGCGGGTGGCTAACGGTAAATACGTGGAAACTCCCCGCGGAACGTATGAACTCAAATATTTCTTTTCCTCGGGACTCGAAACCCAGAACGGCGAATCGACCTCCTCGAAAAGCGTAAAGGAAACCATTGCGCGGATCATCCAGGGGGAATCGCCGAACAAGCCCCTGAGCGATCAGAAGATCGCGCGTTTGCTGGAAAACAAGGGGATCAAGATCGCCCGCCGCACCGTGGCGAAATACAGGGAGCAGATCAGGATACTTCCCGCCAAGCTCCGCAAAAGCGCCCGCATTGCGTAAGATAATGGGTGGTAAAAAACTACCCTCCTGATGTCAAAAACTCAATCCGCAATCCGCATTCCGCATTCCGCAAGCGTGTAAGGAGGTCAATATATTTGGAAAATATTTATAACAATTCGCTTTTTAAAAAAAGGGGGGATTCCGGATTTTAATGCCGGAATCCCCCTTAGTTGTTCCAGTATGGGAACGTCAATCCTCGCTCTCATAGGTTTTACAGGTCACATGATTAGCCAGGGGGTCATAGATGCGGGAGTAATTCCTCACCACGTCGTCAACGCAGAATGTAAAGGCGACTTCGCCTTTCTTTTTGGTTTGCGTGGTAAAGATTCTCGCTTTTCCCCTGCTGTCCGTAACCTCGGAAAGGGTTTCATTGAAGTCGCCGGAGAAGGTTCCGGTTACCGTGGCGCCTGCAACGGGAAGTCCGTGAGAATCCTTGATGCACACATAGGCGCGTCCTCCCTTGTATCCGCCACTGAGGTTGGTATGCCTCACGCAGATATTGTTGACAAACATGGTGGGCATGGTAGTGTCCTGGGGAGGACCCTGGTAAAGATCATCGAGGAATATCTCGATCTGGGTATCCAGGCTCCCGGGAACGGCCTTGAATACAAGAGATTCCAGTACGCCGTATTCTCCTTCGAGGACGCCGTTGCCGGTTATGGCGCGATAAGGTTCATTGGGAATATCCCAATGCACATACTGCCAGTCATCACACGCCCGGATGCGTTTGTAGTTCGTGCATTCTTCGATCTTGCCGGCATATCCGCCATTACTTCCGATATCACCGAATACGCCGGTTTCCCTTACCCACCAGGACATATCCACCTCGCCCTTTGTGATCTTGAGATAAACAGACAATCCCTTGGGGAGGTAAATGATGGGATTGGGTTTTACGGGAGACTGATACGTAGTTCCTCTAACAAAACCGATGCCGGGCGTCAGCCATTCCCAGTACAGGCGATAGGATTGGGTTCCATTTGGGGCAGCCGATGGATCCAGGATGTCATTTGCCTCTGCATTGGTAACAGAGGCAACGTCATTATCCTTGTTCAATCCGGTGGAAGAGCCGGACCAGCCCGGTTCGCGGATCATGACGACGGTTCCGGGGGTTCTTCCCTCGAAGTTTTCGAGGATGTCCTGGGAATTGAGATCCGGGGTAGGCGTGGGAGTGGGAGTTGGGGTCGGCGTCGGAGAGGGCGTGGGCGTTGGAGTGGGCATGGCGGGAGTTTGTTCATCGCCCTGGTAAATGTCATCGACATAAATCTCGATGATGGCGGCCGGGCTTCCTGCAACGGCTTTGAACGTAAGGGCTTCCAGTGTGCCGTAAGCCACGTTGAGGACGCCATTACCCGAGATGGCGCGATAAGGCTCGTTGGGCAGGTCCCAATAGAGATACTGCCACCCGGAGGAGGCGCTGATCCGCTTGTAATTAGTGCATTCCTCGATTGCGCCTGTGGCTCCTCCATTATCACCAACGTTTCCTTCAATGCCTGTTTCACGGAGCCAGTAGGAAACATCGACCTCGCCCTGGACAACTTTGAGATACACAGATAGCCCCTTGGAGAAATTCAGGATGGGATTGGGGCGCAGGGCGGTATTATAGGTGGTGCAGCGGATGAAACCTGTTCCAGGGGTAAGCCATACCCAGTAGAGTTTATAGGAAAGACTTCCGGGAGCGCCAACCGTCGGATCGAGGATGTCGTTGGTTTGAGCGGCGCTTACAAGAGCGGCATCGGTGTTGCGATCAAGTCCTGTGGAGGAACCGGACCATCCGGGTTCGCGGAACATAACCAGGGCGCCCGGGGCGTAGCCTTCGAAGTTTTCGACTTTTTCCTGGGCGCCTGGCGGGGGCGTGGGCGTGGGCGTCGGCGTGGGAATCTGCGCATTTTGCTCAGGTCCCTGGTAAATGTCATCCAGATAGATTTCGATATTGACTGCCGGACTTCCCGGAACGGCTTTGAAAACCATGGATTCAAGGGTTCCCCAAGTCATATCGATGAATCCATTCCCCGTAATGGCTTTGTAGGTTTCATTCGGGAGATCCCAATACAGGTATTGCCATTCCGTGGAAGCGGAGAGCCGTTTATAGTTTGTGCATTCCTCGATGGCGCCGATGGTTCCGCCGTTTCCGCCGATGGCGCCATCGGAGTTGGTTTCACGAAGCCAATAAGTGACATCCACTTCGCCCTGGGTGATCTTCACATAAATGGAAAGCCCCTTTTGAAAGAAAAGGCGCGGATTGGGGGTGATGGTTGCGTTATAAGAGGTGCACCGTACATTTCCCGCGCCCGGAGTCAGCCAGTTCCAATAAAGGCGATAGGATTGGGAACCGTGGGTTCCCACAGCAGGATCAAGAACGTCATTGGCTTCCAGATTGCTGACGCCTGCCGCATCCGTAGCCAGATCAATACCGGTTGTAGAGCCGGACCAGCCCGGTTCGCGCAGCATAACGACGGAACCCACCGTTTTCCCTTCGAAATTTTCCACGAGATCCTGGGCGCCGGGTTCAGGAGTGGGATAAGGAGTGGGCGTCGGGGTTGGAGACGGAGTTGGGGTCGGGGTTGGTTCATTGGTAGGCGTGAGGGAGAAATCGCACGTTGTCACATTTCCTGCGGAAATACTGATGCCGGTTTTTTGAGACGCCAC
>JAFGFK010000164.1 GCA_016931135.1 Candidatus Sumerlaeota bacterium
CGAAATATAGAAATATATAAAAAACATGATGAGGAGAAACTTTAAATGCCTGGATCGTTTTTAGAGGCTCTCGAGGAACGCATCCTTGTGTGCGACGGCGCTATGGGCACCATGATTTATTCCCAGGGAGTCTATATCAATCAATGCTATGAGAATCTGAATCTGACGCGACCGGATCTTATCGAGAAAATTCACAGGGAATATGTTTCCGCAGGAGCGGATATACTGGAAACGAATACATTCGGCGCTAACCGCATGGTCCTGACGCCGCACGGTCTTGGAGAACAGTTGCGGGAAATCAACCAGGCGGGTGTGGCTATCGCAAAAAAAGCGACAAGGGGGTTGGATCATGTCTTCATCGCCGGATCGATCGGTCCCCTGGGAAAAGCGGTGGAGCCCCTGGGTCCTGTATCGCTTCAGGAAGCGCGGGATATTTATCATGAGCAGGCGTCCGCCCTGATCGACGCCGGGGTGGATCTCATCATAGTGGAAACATTAAGCCATCTTCCCACCATGAAAACGGCGATAGAAGGCGCGAGAAAAGCAAGTGGCGACATTCCGATTCTGGCTCAAATGACGCTGAATGAAGACATTAAGACATTCGAAGGTTTTACGCCGAATCAGGTGGTCTCCGAACTCTCGAAAACGCCGATCCAGGCTGTGGGATTCAATTGCAGCGTGGGTCCCGCCGGCATGCTCGAGGCGGTTCAGGCGGCGCGCGGGGCGACATCGCTCCCCCTTTCGTGCCAGCCGAATGCAGGCTTTCCCCAGAAAATCGAAGGACGAACCCTTTACCTCGCCACGCCGGAATATTTCGCTGAATTCACAAAACGATTCATTCAGTCGGGCGTGAATATTGTCGGCTCTTGCTGCGGTTCTACGCCGGCGCACACCCGCGCTATCAAGAATGCCGTTCGCGCGTTTATTCCCGGAAACGTGACCGCCCATGTTTATATAGAGGAAAAACGGGTAAGACCTGAGACAAAGGAAGAGACGCCCCCTACCACGCTTTTCGCGCGAAAGATAATGAACGGGAAATTTGTGGTAAGCGTGGAGATCGATCCGCCAGGGGGAACAAGCGCGGATAAGGTCATCGAAGGGGCGCGTAAAATGCGGAATTCCGGAATCGACGCCATCAATATTGCCGACGGACCGCGCGCGACGGCTCGCATGAACCCCCTGTCTCTCGCTGTCCTGATCCAGAACAGCGTGGGCATCGAACCGATCGTTCATTACTGCTGCCGCGATCGCAATCTCCTCGGAATTCAATCGGACCTCATCGGCGCTCATGTTCTGGGGCTTCACAATATTCTGCTTATAACCGGCGATCCACCGAAGATGGGCGATTATCCCTTCGCCACTGCGGTTTTTGACGTGGACTCCATCGGGCTGGTGAAGATTGCGAAAAACCTGAACCGGGGTCTGGATCTGGCGGGAAATCCCATAAAGGGACAAACCTCATTTTTCATAGGCGTGGGCGCGAATCCGGGGGCGATGGACCTCGATGAGGAAACGCGGCGGTTTGAAAAAAAGGTTGCCGGAGGCGCCCAATACGCCCTGACCCAGCCGGTTTATGATGTTTCCCTGTTGAAACGGTTTCTTAAGAGGATCGAATCTTTTCGTATCCCGATTCTGGTGGGAATCCTCCCGCTTTCCAGTTACAAGAACGCCGAGTTTCTGCATAACGAGGTTCCAGGCATGCAGATTCCCGAGGCGATCCGGGAGCGGATGAGGAAGATGGATACGAGAGAGGCGGCGCAGGAGGAAGGCGTGAAGATCGCCCGGGAGGCGCTCCTCGAGGCGCGTCCCATGGTGGAGGGCGTTTACATCATGCCGCCATTCGGAAGGGTGGAAGCAGCCCTGAATGTACTTGAGCCATAAAGTTTATCATTGATTAATGATACGCGAGGGAGTTATATGATAGAAATTATTACAGGGAGAAATAAAAATGAAAATCCCCGTTATTATTGAAAAAGATGATTATGGATATTACGCTTTCTGTCCACAACTTAAAGGATGCCACACGCAAGGGGATTCCCTTGAAGAAGTTATGAATAATATCAAAGAGGCGATTTCTTTATATCTGGAAACGCTGACTACAGAGGAAAGGTTACAATATTTAAGCCATGAAATCCTGACGACCGCAATGGAATCTATTATAATGGAAAAGACCGATTTATTCTCCCCTTTCACAAGGGAAAAACTCTTCATCCTAAAATAGTAAAAGACCTGATCGATTTACTTGAGAAGAATTAACGCATTCATTGAACACGAGCGAAAAAAAATTTCTGCTGTATCTCATCCTGGGAGCGATGCTCATCCGAATGGCATATTTATATCAGATGAGCTCCAGTCCATATTTTGGCTCGCCGTTTCTCGATGAGCTGTATCATCTCAACTGGGCGAAGGATATTGCATCGGGGAAATGGCTCGGGGATGACGCCTTTTTCCGCGCGCCATTATACTCCTACCTCCTCGGGATTTTCATACGGATATTCGGAGTCCATTTTTACCTTATCCGCCTGGTTCAACATCTCATCGGCGTAATAGCTGTCGCTGCCATATATTTTCTCACGCGCCGCATCTTTTCTGTTTCAGAGGCGGGGATTGCGGGAATCATCGCAGCGTGTTATGCCCCGTTTATCTTCTTCGAAGGGGAAATGCTGGATATCTTTCTCCAGTTTATCTTTTATCCCCTGATCCTGATCCAGGCATTGAAAACCCTTTCCATGCAATCCCTTAAAAACAACCTTTTGCTGGGGCTCCTGATCGGCTTATCCGCCATTGCCAGGCCGAATATACTGCTTTTCTTTCCGGTTCTTGTTGTTTTTTTCGGCATCAGGTGGCGGAAAAACAGAGACAGCCTTTTCGACATATTGTTTCGCATAATGTTTATTGTCATAGGAATGATTGTTCCCGTACTTCCCGTGACATGGCATAATTTTCGGGCGGGTGGGTGTTTTGTTCCCATATCCACTTATGGCGGCGTCAACTTTTACATTGGAAACAATCCGCGGGCAGACGGATATACGGCGCGAACGGCAAGGCGCATGTATTATTTTGGCCGATACAGGGATTCCGTAGAGATGTTCGCGCGGGAAGAGGCGATTTTGAAAACAGGAAAAGCGGATTTAAACGCCCGGGAGATTTCACAATACTGGTTCAAACAAAGCCTTTCCTGGATTCGCGGGAATCCGGTTCCCTGGGCGAAACTGTTTCTGAAAAAGTCCGCGCTTCTTTTTCAGAATTATGAGATCAAGAACAACAAAAACATCTACTTTGTTACAAGGTATTCTTCTCTCTTGCGATTTTTTCTTTCGTTTCTTCCGTTCGCCCTTGTGGGGGGACTCGGCATGGTGGGGCTGGCAATAGCCCTTGTTCAGAAAAGGGATTCGGGCGTCGTTCTTCTTTTACTTTTCATTACGACCTACACTCTGGGCTGCGCTTTGTTTTTCATCAGTTCGCGATATCGCGCTCCCCTGGTCGCGATGCTGGCTCCATTTGCCGGTTTTGCCCTGACCTCGCTATGGCGCGCATCCGGGGAAAAAAGACACGTTTTTTTATCTTCAGGCATGGCGGGGCTTACAGTATTCATGATATTTTCTTTTGTGGACTGGTTTCATATCCGTCCGAAAAATTTTTCCGCGGATCATTTCAGCGTAGGAAATTGCTTTCAGGAAAAAAACAACCTCAACATGGCGCTGCGTCATTTCCAACAAGCGTGGGAACTCGAGCCGAATTATGCGGAGGCGCAAAACAACGTGGGAGAGGTTTTGTTTAACCAGGGCGACTACGGAGCGGCGCTTGCCGTGTTCAAGGACCTGGCGAGAAAACATCCGGATTATGCATCGGGGTTGAACAACCTGGGGGTGGTATATGAAAAAGTGATGATGTATCCCCAGGCGGAAGAGTGGTATCGCAGGGCGCTGGAGGTTCATCCCGGGCACATCAGGGCGCGCGTGAACCTGGCGGAGACGCTTTTGAAGCAGGGAAGGGAGGAAGAGGCGAAAAAGGAATTCGAAAAGATCAATTGGGGTCAATCTGGCAAATGAGTGCAATTAAGCAAGATATAAACCTTTAAATTTTTCCGCTGTTTTTTTCATTTGCGAATCTTCCTCAATCCGCTTCAGATGATGTTTGACGCTGTTGATCGATCCAAGATGGAAATAATCCGCTATTTTTCTATAAGACCATGAGATAGTCTCTCTGATGAGAAATATTGCGACGCTGCGCGCATCTCCCACCTTGCCCCTTATTCGAACGCTTCTTCGTATTTTGTTTCCTTGAACTCCGTAGAATCCGCCTACGTCATTCAGAACTTGATCCGCCTTTTTTTCCAAGTTATCTTTGCAAGATTGTTTAGGGAGATTTTCTTTTCCTTTCCGTTTTTCATATTCCGCAATTCGTTGTTGCATTCTTTTAGCAAAGGACGCTCCTCCGATAAATTTCCGTTGATATATAACCAGGGACGTATCTTCCTGCAATCCTTCCCGTATATATTCCGCGTAGCGCGATCGATCGTTATCAAACCAGGAAAGTATTTCCTTTGTGTAAAGCCATGGCGGTTCGCCTCCCTTCAGATAATAGCGCAGACTCGAGCCGGAATATTTTTCCGCCGAAACGGAATTCGAGCCGTTTTCCGGATTCAAATGGATATAACGAGAGAGAGAAATAAGATATTCCGCCTTATCAACAACCAGGCTTTTGAATCTGCCTTGAAAGAGATGACCGTGTCTTTCGTATCGGCGATTGTAAAAGATGGTAAACGCGGTCAGAAGGCGCCGCATCATTTCAGACAATCCATTCAAATCCCCGCTTTCCACAAGAAGATGGAAGTGGGTCGGCATCAGACAATACGCATGAAGTCGAAAGTGAAAAAGCCCCAGATATTTTTTCAGGTAATAAAGGAAACGGGAGCGTTCCGCGCTCCCCGGAAATACGATATCTCCGGAATTGGCGCGGGACATGACATGATAAAGACAAAAAGTCAGATTCAAGCGTAATGAACGACTCATGAAATAACTATGATCCTGTTAATTAAAAAGTCAAGTCTTTATTGCACTTATTTGCCAGATTGACCCCAATCTCCTACCCTTCGTCAAGACTTTGGCAAGGCAAGCGAGCACGATGAATGAAAAGAATCTTTGAAAGCATCGAAATGGACATTTTATCTCCTAAAGTTAGCGCCATTCGAGCATGATCTCATAATCCAGCCTCCCACTTGGAAAAGTCATGCGCACCCCCAATAATATTGATTCCGAATCGGGGATTGACATTTCGGGAGGTTGGGGGGAAGGATAAATCCCTCCTGTATTCTGATATGAGTGGTAATTAAAATGAATATCCAATCAGCAGAATTCATAAAAAGCGGAGTAAAACCGGCGGATTTTATAAAAGACCATCTTCCCCAGATCGCCTTTGCCGGGAGATCGAACGTGGGGAAATCGAGCCTGATCAATTCGCTTCTTTCCCGGAAAAACATCGCCAAAACCAGCCGTACGCCCGGGCGTACTCAGCTGGTGAATTTCTTCAAGATCAACGGGACATTCTACTTTGTCGATCTCCCGGGTTATGGGTATGCGAAAGTCCCGCTTTCCGTGAAGAAAACCTGGAACAGGATGATCGAATCTTATTTGAAGGATAATCCGGCGCTCCGCCTGCTCGTTTTTATTCTGGACATCCGGCACGAGCCTTCCCCCCTCGATCGAACTCTCCAGGAATGGCTTACCGCATGGAATGTCCCTTATGTATGCGTTGCGACAAAGTCGGATAAAATATCCAGAAGCGCCCAGGCAAGACAATTTAAAATCATCAGAGACTCCCTCTCCCTCCCTGAATCCGTTTTACTCATTCCCTGTTCTGCAAAAACAAAACTGGGGTGCGGGGAGATTTGGATGGCAATCGAGGATTCAATGAAAAATGAAAAATAGACAATTAGAAATTTAAAACCGAAAATAAATTCATAAGATGAGATTAAAAGAGATAAAATTTGGAGTTGCGGAGGTTCTGGAGGTTACGGCGGTAACCGCCTATTTTGCCGGAATGGCTCTTCTCCTCATTGTATGGCAGCCGGGGAGCTGGGGCTGGGGATTCCTCATCCATGCTTTGTCGCTTTTCTGCCTTGTATCCGCCCTTTTCTCTTTTTCCCTTTCAGGTTGCAGGATAAGGCGTCCGTTTTCCCTTCCGGAAATACTCCTTTTTATCTTTTTCCTGTATGAAATCATCAATGCAATCTTTTCCCGCGTTCCTTACGCCTCGCGGGAGACGCTTCCCTTTATTCTGAACGGTTTGATCCTTTTTTATGTGGGGAGCGCGCTTTTCGCCCGGCGGCATGAGGGATTCCTGTTAACCATGTTCCTGTTCATAACCGGCATGGTATGCCTCATGGTTTTCACGAGATATGGGGATTCATGGCTGGCGCCCGTTGATCCCGATGGGCTTTACCGGGGGAAAAAAATGCTGATCGCCGCCTTTATGGAACATCCCTTAAAGGGATGTGGAAATGGAGCGCTTCCTTTTCTGGCAACGCGGTATCTGCCTTTGGGAGATCGGCGCCCTCCCCGGCTCGATCCGGTTTATGGAAGATTCCTTGCAGAACAGGGTATTATCGGGGCATTGATCCTGACAATGGTTCTTGCGGGCATCATCTCATCGCTATTCACAAAACAGGGGGAAAAAAATCCGGTCAAAAAAACAAGGATATTCTGTTTCTGGTTCGCCATTATACTGGGAGGCATGTTTTTATTTTCCGGATTCCTTTCCCTTCCCCTTTCGTTTCCCATGATAATCTATGGATTTCTCCCCTTAAGCGGAGTTGCGATGATTCTGAGGCAAAAGCGTTCGGAACCAGTTCCCTGGGGTGAAAAACCATTTCAAAAACCTGGCATTCTTTTTTCCCTGGGAATCCTGATTCCGGTTTTTCTCATCCTTGTATGGGAGATATCGCCCTTTTTCGCCGCCAGGCTGATAAGATTCAGGCAAGTCTCCGATCTGAGTAAAAGCGGATTCGGGAGACGCATCAAAGCGGCGCAAATCTTAATGCCCTGTCATCCGGAAATCTATCTGATGCAGGCGAAACATTTGAGGGCGCAGGCTTCCGTAGATTCCAAGGATTCGAACCTGCCCATCGAGCTGGCTTATTTGCGCGCCCTGAGGAAAAATCCTTATAACGAGCGATATTACCTGGAATACGCGCATTTCCTGGAACTGGCGCGGGATTACAAAGGCATGACATCGACGTTGAAGCGGGGGGAGGCGAATTGTCCCGGAAGCGTCGAGATAAAAATGCTTCTTTTCCGCGGTTACATGAACCTGGGATTACGGAGGGAGGCATTGGACGCCTTGAACTCGCTGAGGCGATATTATCCGCTTGATTACGCCTCGCACGAGCGGCTGGCGCGATATTACGCCGAAGCCGGCGCCCAGGGCGCCTCCAGCGAGGAGCGGATACTGGCAGCGCAGACAAGTCCCGCATTTAACCAGGGAAAATAACAAGATACAGGTACATCAGGGGGAGGGTGAAGAGAAGGCTGTCGATCCGATCGAGGACGCCGCCATGTCCGGGGATGATCCAGCCGGAATCCTTGACTCCGGCGTCCCTCTTGTAGATGCTTTCCATCAGATCGCCCATCTGGCTCGCCATTCCGAAGAAGGCGCCCAAACCGAGAATCTCCGGAAGGCTGAACAGGGATTTTTTCATCAGATAAAAAATGAGATGGCATATAAGGGCGGCGCCAACGGCAAATATAAACCCGCCGATCGAGCCTTCCACAGTTTTTTTCGGGCTGATATGAGGACATAGTTTATGCTTCCCAAATGATGAACCGATAACATACGCCCCGATGTCCGTGAAAAAATTGATGGCAAGCAGCATGCCCAGTAATAAATACCCCTCCGGTTTTTTCAGGATAATCAATCCCAATCCCATGGGCAACCCGATATATAATCCTCCGAACATTACCGTCGCGGCGCCGCCTATGCTCCCCTTCGGATCTCTGCTGAAAATGATCTGTATTCCGTTCAAGGTCAAAGCGGCAATCGCGATTTCGAGGAGATGCCCCAGATCATATTCCACTGCGTCAATAAGAAGGGCGATGGTGAAAAGGCATGCGATAAGCGAGGAATGCCGGAATTCCTTTTTATAAGTAAGGTATTGATACTCATATATACCGATAAATGCGGACGCCATGAGAATGATCTTCAGAATCCAGTTCAGGGAAGGAATGAAAACAGAAAGGATGATCAGGAGCGCTATGACAATACCTGTAATTGTACGGTGAAAAGCCATGTTTAAGGTAATGTCTACCCCCCTTTAGTAGTTGCCTGTTTTTATTGATCAGTGATCACTGATCGCTGATATCCGTATTCTATCCAATCCCTCCGAAGCGTCGTTCCCTTTTCTGGAAATCGAGAAGCGCCTGGAGAAAAACGGTTTTATTGAAATCGGGCCATAAAACGTCCGTGAAATAATATTCGGCGTAAGCGCCCTGCCAAAGGAGGAAATTGCTGGTTCTGTATTCGCCGCTGGTGCGTATGATGAGGTCCGGATCGGGCAAACCGGGCTGATAAAGATGCCGGGAAACAAGTTCTTCGGATATATCCTGCGGTTTGATTTTGCCTTGTTCCGATTCCTCGAGGATCGCTGCGAGGGCGTCGGTGATTTCCGCGCGGCCTCCGTAGCTCAAGGCGAGGTTGAGAATCAATCCCGTGTTTCCTGCCGTTATAGTCTTTGTTTCCTCGAGTTGTTTGAGGCAATCGGGGGGAAGGCGATGAATCCTGCCGGATGCGACGAGCCGGATGTTATTTTCCATGAGTTCGGGGATTTCCTCTTTCAGGAAGCGTTTCAAAAGACTCATGAGAAGGGAGATTTCGTATTTTGGGCGGGACCAGTTTTCTTCGGAGAAGGCATAGAGAGTGAGGGCGGCGAGGTGAAGCTGGGCTGCGGTGCGGGTAGCGGCGCGAACAGCCTCGATGCCTGCGCGGTGTCCCCTGGTTCGGTCTTTGAAACCGCGCAGTTTCGCCCAGCGCCCGTTGCCATCCATGATGATGGCGACATGTCTTGGTAAACGGGCAGCGTCTATTTGCCCGAGGAGTTCTTTTTCGGAAAAGTCCATTTTAATGCTCAAAGAGACTCTGATACGAGAAACTTGAGACGATCTCAAACCTCCATGATCTCAGTTTCCTTGAGGGTGAGGAGTTCATCGACTTTTTTGATATAATTATCGGTCATGACCTGGATTTTGTCTATATCGGCATACATTTCATCCTCGCCGATTTTATGATCTTTCTCCAGTTTTTTTACTTCGTCCTTGTGTTTGCGGCGTATATTGCGAACAGCCACCCGGGAGTTTTCCGCCATATTTTTGGCAAGTTTGACGAATTCCTTTCGTCGTTCCTCCGTAAGAGCCGGAAGATTGATGCGGATCACCCTGCCGTCGTTTGTGGGCGTAAAGCCGAGGTTGGCGGCGAGAAGGGCTTTCTCGATGGGAGCCAGGGCGCCTTTATCCCAAGGTTGTATGACAATGGAACGGGCGTCCGGGACGCCGATCGAGGCAATCTGTTTGATGGGGGTTCTTCCTCCATAAGCCTCCACAAGCACGTTGTCGAGGAGGGTGGGAGAGGCGCGTCCTGTCCTGATCGTACTGAATTCATGTTCCAGATCGATCAATGCCTTCTTCATTTCCTCTTCAGTTTGATGGAAGATTTGTTTCAGCATATCCATCCTCCTTTCCCATATCTGTCAATATTTGAGGATTCATTCTCCTTTAACCAATGTTCCGATGGCTTTCCCCATGACAATCTTGAGCAAATTGTCCGGTTTGGTAAAATCAAACACAATGATGGGAAGGGCGTTATCCCGGCACATGGCAAAAGCCGCGGCGTCCATGATTTTGAGATTCCTGATGAGGACTTCATCATAAGTGACGGTTTCAAAAAAAACGGCATCGGGCGTTTTTTCGGGATCATCGGAAAAAACCCCGCGGACCTTGGTCCCTTTCAAAAGGACATCCGCGTCGATTTCATTTGCCCTGAGCGCCGCTGCGGTATCCGTGGTGAAAAAGGGGCTTCCGGTTCCACAGGCGAATATGACGACTCTGCCCGCTTCGAGGTGCTTGATCGCCTGCCTCCGGATAAAGGGTTCCGCGACATTGGGGGATGGGATGGCGGAGAGAATCCGCACCTCCATGCCTTTTTTCTCGAAGACATCCTGGAGCATCAGGGCATTGATGAGGGTAGCCAGCATGCCGATATTATCCGCCGTAGTTCGATCCATGTCATAGGCGAAAGGTCCCGCCCCGCGAAAAATGTTTCCGCCGCCGACAACAAGGGCGACCTGTACGCCCTTGTCAACAACGGAAAGCGCCTGCCTGGCGAAATCGGCTATCACATCGCTGTCGAAACCGAAATCATGGCGTCCTTTTAAAAGTTCACCGCTGATTTTCAGAAGGATACGTTTGTATCTTGGTTTGACTGACATGCGCCACTCCCTGGGCTGTTTGGCGTCCCGCCGGATTATTCCTCCCCAACGATATACCGGGTGAAGCGGCGTAACACCAGGTTTTCGCCCATCTTACCGGAAAGTTGTTTGATCAATTCATCCACCGTAATATTGGGATCTTTGACAAACTGTTGTTCAAGACAACAGACGTCCTTATAGTATTTCTCCACCCTGCCTTCAACAATTTTATCAATAATTTTTTCCGGTTTTCCCTCATTGCGCGCCAGGTTGGCGTAAATTTCTCTTTCCCTTTCCAATACAGAGGGGGGAACCTCGGAACGGGAGACGAACAAAGGAGCGGAGGCGGCGATGTGCATGGCGACGTCCTTGCACAAGTTTTGAAATTCCTGGTTGCGGGCGACGAAGTCTGTTTCAGAATTCATTTCCAGCATAACGCCAAGTTTGCCCGGGGGATGGATATAACAAAAGATCAGCCCTTCCTTAGCTGTGCGGGTGGATTTTTTCTCCGCCTTGGCGATTCCCCGTTCGCGCAGTATTTTCACGGCTTCTTCCATATTGCCCTGGGTCTCGACAAGGGCATTTTTGCAATCGAGCACGCCGGCGCCGGTTTTGGCTCTTAATTCCTTCACAAGTTC
>JAFGFK010000165.1 GCA_016931135.1 Candidatus Sumerlaeota bacterium
AAGTTAAAAGTTTGAAGTGAGGAATTCAATCATTATTAAAAATTCCGCATTCCGCATTCCGCATTCCACAAGAGAAGTTTGAAGTTTGAAGTTAAAAGTTTGAAGTGAGGAATTCAATCATTATAAAAAATCCGCATTCCACATTCGACATCACTCTTTCACCTTCATGACTTCAAGCCAATCGAGTTTCTCAACCATATAATAAATAATCAATTGCGCAAGTGAAATAAAAATCAACATCAAAATAGCGGATTGAACCAGGCGGATCGGATATACAACAGCCGGAAAGCGGTACAGTTCCGTGCTGTAGGTATAGGCGATGAGATGGGACAAACCGATGCCTGCGGCGAGCCCCGCCATGATGCCGATCACATTCAACAACTGGCTCTCCCCTGCGAAAATTGAAGTCACCTGAATAGGCGCGTAACCCAGAACCCGAAGCATGCCAGATTCTCTCTGGCGTTCGCTGAGGGAAACAAGGGCGGTGTTGAGGATGCTGCCGAATGCGATGAGTCCTGCGAAAAGAACCATGAGCGTGATCATGATCCCCATGGTTTGTCCAAAGGTTTCGTTCAGCTGGGTGAGGGAACGAGTGCGTTCGGCAATGCCGATAACGGAAGGCATTTCCTTCAATGCCATGAACAGGGCGTCGTGATTCCGCTTTTTGTCAACATTGGCTTTTATGATATTTCCGGTCCATTCCTCACCGATCAGGCGGCTCAAGTACTCGATATCCGCATAAGCGGAGAGCCCGAAATAGGTATCCACAACAGCGACAACTGGCGCGGTGACGCGGCGTCTCTCTCCGATCAGGGATCTGAGGGAAATGGAATCTCCCGGGTTGACTTCCAGGATTTCCGCGAGTTTCCTGGAGAACACAAGCCCTTCTTCCGGCATGATCACCGGATTTCCTGTTGCATCCAGCGGGGTATAGAGGAAGTTGTTGCGGATCAAACCAATCACGCCGATGCGTTTTTTCCGGGCTCCGTTCCGGAGATCGCACGTCACGGCAAGCTGAAGCTCGGCATGGACAACGGAAGGAAGAGACGCCGCCTCGGAAGAAACGCGTCTGCCCTTTGGATCGCGCAGGGTGATGGAATAATCCTCGCGGGACGCCTTTTCAAACTCGTAGCTCATGAGATAATTCAGGGCATCGACATTGCACAATGTAGCGCAGATCAGGGCGGTGGAGATGAGACTTGCGAGTATGCTGACGGAGCTGCGGAAGGGATTGCGGAAAATGGCGCGGAGGATCATTTTCCATCTAAAGGGCAGGAGGTTCCAGAAAAGGGGGATTCGTTCCGGAAGGATGCGCGCGCCTTTTTCCGGAGCCGGGGGGCGCATGGCAATGGCGGGTTCGAGGCGGCTGGCGAACCAGACTCCCTTCAAGGTTCCCAGAAGGGAAAAGACAATGCTGATGATCATTCCGTTCCAAAGGATATCCATGTAAATGCGCGCGCGTATATCCGGCAGTATGAAGAATTGCCTGTAGATTTTGACAAGGGCTCTCTGCATCCAGCAACCAAAGGCAGCGCCGAGGATTCCCCCCGCCATTCCGATCACGAGTCCATAACAAAGGTAATGGGACATGATGGTTCCATTGCCGTACCCAACCGCCTTGAGGGCGCCGATGATGGAGCGCTGCTGCGCCACCAGGCGCCCCATGAGGATATTGAGCGCCAGGGCGGCAACCACAAGAAACAGGGAAGGCATGACATGCGCCGAGATTTTGATTCCCCGGATTTCATCCGCAATATAGCGCACGGACGCCTGATCCTCTACAGGCGTGGTATTGGTCACCCCAAAAAGATCGAGTTTTTCCTCGATGAGTTTCAGGGTATTATCAAGAGAAACCGGTGAATTGTCATAAGCCATTCCAATGATCTGGTTATACGCTCCATCGAGATCGCAGGATTGCTGGAGAAATTTTTCCGGAAGATAGATGACGCCGAAGCGGGCGGGATCGGGTACAAATCCGCCGCTGGATGGTATCAGGGAGACAAATTCCGGGCTCATGGCTGTTCCGACAACGAGGAGTTCATGCTGTTGATCCAGAAGGAGAACTTTTATGCGGCTTCCGGGGCGAAGCCGGTTCGCCTCCGCAAAGCTGTTATTCAGTATGACCTCTTTGTTACTGGAATTGGAAAACCAGCATCCGGCGCGAAGCAGGACATCGTTCAAAACCGGAGACCGTTCTTCCGGAAGGGAAATGGCGGCGCCGGAGATGGGTTCATCCACTCCAGGGAGATGGATCAGAACTCCGATGTTGATTCTTCCGCGTACTTCACGGACATTGGGAAGGGACGCCACATCATCGAGCGCCCACTTTGGGGCGCGTTTGAGATCCACGGAGAAGTCTGCAAGTCGCTGCGCTCTGTAATAGGAATCACGCGAGGAAACCAGGTCCCTATACACGGCAACCATTCCCACGTAAACGCCGATCCCCACAGTCACGATAATGACAAGGGCAAGGAGCGATCCCTTTCTCGCCCTGAGGTCCCGGAGCAGTTTTTTAAAGAGAATCCGATTCATACATCCTCTCATTTTTCAATTCTCATCCACCTACAGCAGATGAATTTTTCATTTTTCATTTTTCATTACCACGATATTTCTTCAACAGGCGCAGGATTCTCGTTGAAGTGAACGGAGTGGAGCGAGCCGTCGCGGATGTGAGCGATGCGGCGCCCGATGCCGGCAATGGCGCTGTTGTGGGTGATGAGGACAATCGTTTTTTTCATATCCCGGTTCAGTTTCAGGAGAAGCCCGAGAATCTGCCTGCTGGTTTGGAGGTCCAGGGCGCCGGTGGGTTCATCGCAGAGGAGGAGGCGGGGATTGCTTCCCAACGCCCTTGCAATGGAAACTCGCTGCTGTTCGCCGCCGGAAAGCTGCGAAGGAAAATGATCCGCCCTGTTCTCCAAACCAACCATTCGAATCGCCTCCAGGGGATTTATATGATCACGAACCAGTTCAACCGCCACCTGTACATTTTCGAGGGCGGTCAGCGTTGGGATGAGGTTGTAAAACTGGAAAATGAATCCCACCTCGTTGCGGCGATACAGGGTGAGTTCGCGATCGGAGGCGCGGGCAAGGTCTTTCCCGAGAAAGAACACGCTTCCCGATGTGGGACGATCCATTCCCCCGATGAGATTGAGGAGCGTACTTTTCCCGGAACCGCTGGGTCCTACGATGATGAGGAACTCGCCCTCGAGGATATCGATGGAGGCGCGTCTCAGGGCATGGACATCCACCATTCCCATGCGATAAACTTTTTCCGCATCTTTGACGGATAAAAGAATCCTGTCATTGGAATCGTTCATTGAGTTTTTCCCTGGAACTATTCATTGATTATTGATCCTGAGAGATCATCTGCTGGATCTGTCTTTCGAGAATCAGATCGCTGTTGATAATTTCGAGGTAGCGCCGGGCTATATCGAGGGCGGTTTTGACGTCGCCGTATTCCTTTTCCGTAAAGACTGCGAGGCGGATAGCGGCAAGGGCGTCTTCTTCATTGTAATGAGTCCAATCCCGGGAGATTTTTCCATCCGGGGGGCGTTTTCGAATGGCAAGGTCTGCAGACTTGCGATATAATGCCTTCGCTTCCCGGTGATTATCAAGGGAAAGCGTAATGTTTCCCTTCATAAGATAAAGCTGGTAGGAATCCGGATTATACCGGATGCCCTCATCCAGGAATTTGATCGCCTCCTGGAGCTGGGCTTCCTTTTTAAAATGTTTCAGCCACCATGCCCCGATCATGTACCCCCTGATGTTATGG
Source organism: Candidatus Sumerlaeota bacterium (assembly GCA_016931135.1). GTDB lineage: Bacteria > Sumerlaeota > Sumerlaeia > MWCT01 > MWCT01 > JAFGFK01. Next base: position 3,773 of record JAFGFK010000165.1, read on the forward strand.
GGATCGCTCAGGGTCATGAGGCGATACCAGGGTAATAGTTCCTCTCCGCTTGTGTGTAAATGTGGTTTGGAGGGGTCCTGCCAGGGTTTGACGCGGCGATGAAGTTCGCCGATGATGCCGCGGAAATCCTTCTTTCTGGTTGGTATGACCGTGTCCGCGCCTTCGCAGTGGAAATGGATTTTATCGTCATCGGCGTGATGATGAGCATGATCATGATCATGTTCATGTTCGGCATGGTTGCGTTGGTCTTCAGGCAGGAGTTGTTCCAGGTTGACATCCTGTTGGTCCCCTTTTTCCACAACCGTCCCCTTGCTGCTCAGGGCGTCGTAATCCAGGTTGAGTTTGTAGGCAACGCCGCTGTGCAGGTACAGTTCCGTTTTGATAAACATGATATCGCTCATGCTGGAGCGAATTTCGCCGAGGATGAGGGCGGCGGCGCTTTTATTGCGGATATGCCGGGTTCTTTCATCCCGGGAGCGCCCGCCCTCGTAGTTTTTGGGATTCAGGCGCATGGTAACGGCGGGGCTTGCGAGAAACAGAAGGAACAGGAATAACGCAAATGCGCCTTCCCTTTTACTGTCCATGATTTTCATGCCTTCAAAGCCGCCTTCTCTCGAAAACTTTTACCGCGAGATATAAAACAACCGCCGTCATGATGAATCCATAAGAGAGCAATCCGGCGAATTGCATCGAAGACAAGGGGCCGATCCCATCGGTATATCGCGTCGTGAGATTGAAAAGCGAGAAATCCGGGATATAGCAGATGATCCAGTTCCATAAAGCGCCGCAGCGTGCGTTTTGCGCGCGGATTTTTACGATATCGAATATATTCCCTCCCAGAAAAACAAGCAAGCCGAGAACGATTGCATTTACGCTCCTGGGCAAAAGGAGGGAGAGGAAAAGTCCCAGCGCGGAAAAAAGCGCCAGGGAGAGGATATATAAAATAAGCGTTTGTACCAGGAGAAGGGAGCTGTTTCCCATCTGCCCGGGAGCGAGAAGCCAGCCGAAAAAGAGAAATATAAAGAGAGACAAAACGCCGGAAAGCGACACCGCCTCCCATTTTCCGAGAATATAATGCGAGCGTTTCAGGGGCTTGGCAAGGAGCGGATAAATGGTGTGGTTCTCCAAGTCATCCGGTATCTGGCGGGAGGAATTCAAAAGCATGAGGATATGGGCGAAAAACCAGGCAAGGGACATGCCCAGATTCTGGAGGAAGTTTGCGGTTTCGGGATTTTCGATCCCCACAAGGTGGATCACAAGGATTCCCAGAACATACAGAAGGCTCAGGATAATCAGGACATATAAATCCTTCCTTCTGAGGATTTCCAGAAACACGCCTTTCCCGATGATAAAATGGAGTCGGACCCAGCGTAAATCGTTCGATCCGGCTTGCGCGTTCATATCGCCCTCCTCCTGAAAATGACAATGCACAGGAGGTAATAAAAACCGCTGAAGACAAAGGCGTAAGCGGTAAGAATCGCCAGGGTATTCAAGTCCAGGGGAGGCCAGACCTCGGAATGCACCGTTTTTCCGGAAAAGTCGAAAAGGGCGAGCTGGGGAATGATGAAGGTCAAAACAGTGAGCATGGTCTTTCCAAATATCCCCACGAAATCATAAAGGTAGGTGAAGCTGGTGATCAGGATATTGGCGGTGATATAAAATATGATCCCAAGCGTAATGGCGGCATCGAGGTTCATGACAAGCGAGAGGAGAAAACCGAGCGTAGTCAGTATCATCATCTGAAGGAGTTGAAGATAGATATATTGAAGAAAATGCGACCAAGGAATTCCGCCTCCCACATAAAGCGTTCCGATGATATAAACGAACATGAAAAGGGAGAAGCAGAAAAGCGCGGCGAGAATGACGCCGAGGAGTTTTCCGGAGAGAAACGATGTGCGGCGCAGGGGCTTTGCCATAAGGGGGTATATCGTCTTGTTCTCGAATTCGCGTGGAAGCTGGCGGCTGGAAAGAACGATGACGGTAAGCGCGGTCGCCATGCTCATGATCTTGAGCGCCACCTCTCTGTAAAACTTCATCAAGCCTTCGATCTGAAAGAAGTCGATGCTGAATATCACCGTGAGGAGCAAAAGGGAAACAAGGGTGATGGCGTAGATTTCCTTTCTCCTGATCGCCTCGAGCAGCACGGTTCTGGAAATGAGCCAGATAGACCTCATACAGCCTGTTTTTCCCCCTTCTCTCCCACGAGTTCGATGAAATATTCCTCGAGAGTTCTGGATTTGGAGGAGGCGCTTCGGATGACAGCCCCGGCGCTGGCAAGGGCGGAAAGGGCTTCGGAATACGCCGCGATATCGTCGATCAGGACGCGGTAACCATCGCCTTCGGGCGTGGGATTGAATTTCGTCACAACCGGCGGCATGGATGCGGAATCGAGGGAAAAGATGATTTCAAAGAGATTCAGGGGTTTCATCAAATCCGCAACCGGCGATTCGGTGACAATCCTGCCCTCGTGAATCATGATGACGCGATCGCACAGGGATTCCACCTCGGTGAGTTCATGGGAGCTGAAAAAAATGGTGCGTCCTTTTTGTTTGAGATCGAGAAGCACATGGCGAAGTTCGTACCTTCCCAGGGGATCGAGCCCGGAGGAGAGTTCGTCGAAGACCAGGGCTTCAGGATCGGCAATGATTGCCTGCGCGATACCGAGGCGCTGCTGCATGCCCTTGGAGAAATTTTTAAGGAGAACTTCGCCCTTGTCTTTCAATCCGAGTTGATCGAGCAGCGGTGGGATTTTTTCCTTCAGGGCGCGGCTGTTCAAGCCGTGGAGTCCTCCGTAGAGTTCCAGGAGTTCACGCGCCTTCATGAAGGGGTAATAGAGAGCGACTTCGGGGAGGTATCCGATGCGTTTTCTGCTTTGAACCGAGCCTGCTTTATCGCCGAAAACGAGCGCCTCCCCTTTAGCGGGGAAGAGAAATCCCATGATGACCTTGATCGTGGATGTTTTACCAGCGCCATTGGCGCCGATGAATCCGACGCTTTCCCCTTTTTTGATTTGAAAGGAGATATTGCGAACCGCCTGGTTTGTATTTGCGCCTCTGCCGTATTCCACCACCAGGTTTCTGACTTCAATAACCGTTTCGCTCTGATTCATTCCAAAAAATTCCTTCTAAAAAACATTATAAACATACAAAAAATGGTACTACATAATTCTCCTTGAACATTCAAGGAATATATTATTTTCAGGAAGCGCTGGCGGGTCAATCTTTTTCTCTTCCCGCATTAAATAGAAAAATAACGCACTATTTTCATTTAAAAAACAAATCATATAATTAAAATATTGACAAGAATATAAAATTTATGAATTTTTTCCCTATTAAATTAGGGGAATTAATGAAACAGAAGATAAATATAAATTTATCCCCCCATGCAAGATGGGGGGATAAAAGCCGGTAGGTCGGCTGCCTTTCGTGTCTGTAGACCTTGTTTTGAAAAGATCAGCAGATTGAGGTTTGTTACATATAACTCGATAGATGGATATTATATTTATGTTTTACAAGTCAATAAGAAAAGGAGAGATAATATGAATAAATTTGCAATTGGATTAGATATCGGTTCAAATTCTATAGGTTGGGCAATGATAAATTTGAATCCTTCTCTTGATATTCAAAACATTATTGCAGGCGTAAGGGTACTTCCCGAAGGTACGGAAAAAACTTCTTCCGGTGAACAATCAAGAAACAAGAAAAGAAGGGATGCGCGACTTGCGAGAAGACAGCATGATCGAAGAGGGCAAAGAAAAGAAACTTTAAGAATGGTATTAAGAAAAGTTGGATTGTTCCCTCTGGATTATAATGCCGAAATCGAACTTATGAGAAAAAATCCCTATGAACTTAGAAGGAAGGGGATTGATGAAGAGGTTTCCGAAGAAGAATTCTCTCGGATTCTTATAAATTTGAACTCAAGAAGGGGGTTTAAATCTAATTTAAAGGAATCCAAGGAGAAAAAGAAAGAAAAAAATACGGGGAACATCTTAAATCAAATATCTGATCTCGAGAAGAAAATAATGGAGTCAGGATCAAGAACCCTTGGGGAATATCTTGCCCATTTATTGGATACGGGAGAAAAAATAAGAGGAAAATATACCAGAAGGAACATGTACGAAGATGAATTCGAATTATTATGGAATAAACAATCCCAATTCAAACCGGATATGTGGAATGATAAACTAAAAGAAAAAATAAAACATATTATCTTTTATCAAAGACCATTAAAATCTCAAGCGGAACAAATAGGAAAATGCCCTCTGGAACCAGATGAGAGAAGATGTTCGAGATCTTCATGGTTTGCTCATCAATTCAGGATAATTCAAGAAATAAATAATATCAGAATCTTACAATATGGGAAAAGAGAAAGAAGATTAAATGATGGGGAAAAAAACAATTTACTTGAATGTTTGATGAAGCAAAAAACATTAACAATGAATAAGATAAGGGAGAAAATATTAAAACTTGAGAAAGATGACATTCTGAATTTTGAAAAAGCGGAAAGAAAATCTCTTGAAGGAAACGAAGTAGAGTATGGATTAAGAAATATATTTGGAGAGAATTTTGAGAATAGACCTGATTTTTATAGAGATGAAGTATTTGAAAAACTTATCGAGGAAGATCCCGAAGTATTTAAACAAATTGCCAGGGAACAATATTCATTATCTGATGAACAGATTGAAGCGCTATATGTTAAAATTGATCAAAGGCCAGGATACCTTAATCTTTCAAAAAAAGCCATTAAAAAGCTGCTACCTTTCCTGGAAAAAGGGATGGAATTACATGAAGCCCAGAAAGCCGCAGGATATAAAGAAACTGAATCTCCCGTTATTGATTATCTCCCTCAGTTAAATGCAGAAGATATCAGAAATCCCGTTGTTGTACGCGCCTTGAGTGAAACAAGAAAGGTGGTAAATGCCATTATAAGGGAATATGGAAAACCAGAGATAATCAGAATCGAGCTGGCACGAGAAACAAAAGGAACGATAAAAAGCAGGGCTGAAAGGAATAAAAAGCTGCGAGAGATCGAGCGTTATCATAAGGATATCGCTGAAATACTGAAAGAACATGATATACAAGTTAATCGCGAGAATATAGAAAAATACAAGCTCTGGGAGGAATGCGGAC
>JAFGFK010000166.1 GCA_016931135.1 Candidatus Sumerlaeota bacterium
AATATATACAGCGCTTCCCATCATAACAGATATCCTTATCATTATGATGGATTTTTATAGAGAATGACCCCGCAGGAATCATCCTGCTCTCACGGAATAGAGTCTGGATGCGAATATAGGATTTTTATAGAGTTTGACCCCCCTTATCTCCTTAACTTAGCAACATTCGGGGCAGACTCTATAATATTATAAATTTCACAGGGGCTTTTTCCGCTCTGTTTATTCTTTGAGTAATTTCTCCTTAAGTATATTGCCTATATATTCGTGGGTTTTTTCATTATAATGACTGTCATTGATAAAACTAACCTCCCCCTCTTTGTCTGCAAAATCCCTTAAATCCTTTGTTATATCCAATACTCCGATGCTCTTCTCTGAAAGGGCACCTGACAGAATCCGACTCAATCGGTCAAGATCAACTTCATCAAAATCTATGCCGTACTTTCTACATATATGTTTTGCACGTTCCGGCTCCAACTGGATGCGATGAGGAAGAATAAGGACTATGAATTCCTTGTTATTATCCTTACACCATTTTTGAAATTCAGCAAACGAAGAAATTGAAGGCTCCAAAGGCGGGCAGGATTTATTTAACAGGCAATATTCCAAAAGCCATAAATCCTCCTTATACTTATTTCTCTCTTTTGTTTTAGGTCCCTTCAGAAATTCCACTGCCACCCCATACATATAACAATTCTTTCTTAAAAATATCTTAGTTTCGATAAAGGCGTTCATCTTGTCCATAATGGGACGTTCCATACGGATACCCCGGTAGGCAGTAAAAAATCCCGGATCAATTGCGTCGATAAAGTCGTTTCCCGTGAAAAAGGCAACAATGACCATGTCCGGATCATATTTATACCCCTCATGGATGAGATAATTCAATTCATTCACCGGTCCCCATCCCCCAACCCCCACCTTTATGACCTCGCATTGCTCATAACCTTTTGGCGCCTTCAGATTCCTTTCGAAAATCGTTGGAAACATCTCCTCATATTCCACCCCATGCCCCTGGACATAGGAATCCCCGATCATAAGGATGCGATAAACACCATCAGGTTTTTCATAGTCGTGTTCCACATCACGCAGACCTTTTGAGTTTGTGTTGAAGTGCGTTATTTTCGACGCCACATTGATATAACCATGGAAGTTCGGCACTAACATGGTACCTGTATATGGATCGTTCCGCAAAGAACCTGCGGGTAATGGGAGCAGCGGCGACTTCATGACGAATCTCAGTATAATTTCTGCGGCGAAAAAAGCTATAAAAAAACTTAATCCCAGCGCCAAGATGGGAAACAAGCGCCGTTTCCATTTTTTTCCCGGATGATTTCCTTTATCTCTCATTTTTTATCTAAATTTGGGGGTCAGACTCTATAAATTTATAAATTTCATGGGATTATCTTCTCTGCCATGAGATTGCCGATATACTCCTGCGTCTTCTCATTATAATGACTGTCATTTGGAAAACTGACAGCCCCTTCTTTCTCTGCATAATCACTCAGATCACTTGTCATATCCATCACTCTTATATTCATTTCCGAAAGGGCATCCCCGAGTACCCGGCTTAACCGGTCTAAATCAACCGTGTCGAACTCAATCTCATATTTCTTGCATATTTCCTTCGCTCGCTCCTTCTCCAGTTGGATGCGATGAGGCAGAATCATCACAATCAACTCCTTGTTATGCTCCCTGCACCATCTTTGAAACTCCGCAAATGCCGTAACCGAAGCCCCCACAGGTGGCACCGGCTTGTCTTCCATGCAATACTCCAGAAGCCAGATGTCCTCCCTGTCTCTGTCTCTCTCTTCGCTCTTCAGTCCCTTCAGAAAATCAACGGCGATCCCGTAAAGATAACAATTCTTCCTTAAAAATATCCTCAATTCGACAAAGGCGTTCATGTTTTCCATAACAGGACGTTCGATCCGGATGCCGCGGTAAGCGACGAACCATCCCGGCTCCTCCGCGTCCTTGTAATCATTCCCTGTGAAAAAGGCCACAATCACCATATCCGGATCATACTTATAACCCTCATGTATGAGATAATTCAGTTCATTCACCGGACCCCATCCCCCGACGCCTGCCTTTATAACCTCGCATCGCTCATATCCCGCTGGCGCCTTCAGATTCCTTTCGAAAACTGTTGGAAACATCTCCTCATATTCCACCCCATGCCCCTGGACATAAGAATCCCCGATCAAAAGTATCCTGTATGCGCCTTCCGGTTTTGGGTAGTCCCGCTCCACATCCCGAAGTCCTTGTGAATTTGTCTTGAATTGTGTCACCTTTGCTGCAACGTTGAGATATCCATTAAAGTTGGGAACATACGCAGTGCCGGTATGGGGATCATTGCGAAGGGAACCCGCCGGAAGGGGCAGCCGGGGGGTCTTCATGACAAAACGCAGAATGATCTCCGCTCCCATAAACGCGATGATAAAGCTTATTCCCAAAGCAATCAGGGGAAACAGTCGTCGCTTCCACTTCTTTCCACGGGTGCCCGCCTCATTCCCTGTTTTGCATTTTATGTTTTTCATTATTTGTTTTTACTTTGGAATGTCGATCTGGTAATAGGGGATGATTACCCTGATGTCGTCTGTTCCCGACTTCCCCTCTTCGTAAATCCGGTTGGGACCGCTGCTGTGAATCTCGCCGAACATGTTCCCTGAATTCGGACTCTTTTTGAGCGTATATTTCAAAGGCTGTCCCCAGCGGTCCAGTATCGGCAGCGTTTTGTCCTCGATATAGGACTTCTTCCATCCAGGTAAACCCGGATTCTCTATCAAAACGGCAAAACCCATCTGATCCGTGGGAAACACGCTGGTATCCCTCGCAAACTGCATAAACGCGGATTTATATCCCTCGATCCGTTCCGCTTCCCGGTTGTATAAAATCTGTTGATTCGCCTCGCTTACGATCTGTTCATACCGCTTTCCATCCTCCGCCGCCAGCTTCGCCATTTGATCGATCTGTTCCCCACCGATGATAAATCGAGAAGAAATGTTTCGATGCACATCCAGCGCCCACTGATCCCATTCCGTCCACTCCTTGATTTCATCCGGATGCACGGAGAATGGCTGCGTGATCCTGCCTTGTTTATCCGTTGCAATGGCGAAATTCGCAGCAACGGACGCCTCGAATTTCCCCGTTGGGTCCGCAGCGTACACGCTTCCCTCGAAGACAGCCAAACGCGAACCCGGCGCCTCATCGAGGCTTACCTTGAACAGCGTTCCGCGCACCCCAGCAACCAGATCAGGCGTCTTGATAGTATAATTAACAACCCCGCCCGATGGCGTGATGTTGTTCCATATTCGCCCGCTTTTCAACTCGATCGTAACCTGGTTTCCTTCGGGATCCATGGAAACAAGAATCATGTGGGAATTGGGCGGCAGCCGCACTTCCCCCCTCCCGCGAAGCTTCATCTTTGCCTTGCCCAATCCGGTGCGCGCCTCGTCCATTACCTTGAGCTGCATGTTCGGCGCAGCCTGAATCCAATCCCCCCCAAAAGGCTTGATAAAGACCTCCTGCATTACCCCGAAAATCACGGCGTCATAACCCGTCTGTATTTCCTCTGTTGGGGCGCTTGGGCGAATGATGTCCACCTTCTCCCCGGGTGAAGCAACATTTGTTTGTACAGGAGAGGGAGAAGGCGGGGAGGGTGAGGCAACCGGCGTGATTATGATGGTAATCCCTTTATCTGTGTAAGTTATCTTTTCCACAATATTTTTGGGAAACGCCACTTCCCCGTATTGTTCCGTCTCCAGCTTGATCAGATCCTGGGTGTCGGAAATAATTTTTCCCGTGATCACCTTTCCACCAGAAAGGACGATTTCATCCGCGTCGATATACCCTGCCATGAGAAATAACAGGGAAAACGTCAGAAATAACAGAAATATACGAAAATACGGATTCAATTCCAGTTCCTTCTTTTTACATCATCCTTTTATATATATAGGAAATAATAAAGAAAAGGGCAAGTTGAAAATCGAGTAACAGTCGATATCTTTGAAGAACGAACAATCACGCGGATTTGCAGAGAACCATCCGTATCGATGAAATGCGAATATTTAAACGAACGCTTTACATCATAAAAGAGGAGAAGATTTTACAGGATTTGCCCCCCCTTGTTGACGTATTTCAAAATTGCGTTTGACTTCATGGCTTTGCTCGCATTAAACAATCTTAAATTTTAACTCGGATGAATAATTATGTCACCTCATAATTCGAATTTAGTGGTAGGACCGACTTTTGCTGAAATGCTCGATCCTGCCACGATTGATCCCCAAATACGTTCCAAAGCCGTCAAGGCAAAAAAAGAGGATCCTCTCGATCCCATCAACCTCTTCAATATCACCTGGAAAAACGAACAGAATCATATTTATCACATGGTTCTCCCGAAAGAACTCACCGGCATCGATACCCCGATCGTCGTTCTTTATTCAAAAGACTTCCCCACCGGAAGCCATAAGGTGGGAGCGGCTTACGCTGTTCTGGTCGATCTCGAACTCCTTGGCGAGGTCGATCCCACGGTTCATACCCTCGTTTGGCCCAGTACCGGAAATTACGGCATCGGCGGCGCCTGGGTCGGCTGCCGCATGAAGTTTGATTCCCTCGTTATACTTCCGGAACTCATGAGCCGCGAACGTTTTGATATCGTCAGAAAATACGGCGCCCGCCTCATCCTTACCCCCGGCTGCGAATCCAATGTCAAGGAAATCTATGACAAATGCCACGAACTCAAATCCTCCAATCCCAATATCCGCATCCTCAACCAGTTCGAGGTATGGGGAAATTACAGGTTTCATTATTTCGTAACGGGAAATACCATCGCCGAACTCGCCGCCGAACTCCGGAAACAAGGCGTTGGATATGGTAAAGTCTCCGCTTTCGTCTCCGCCATGGGTTCTGGCGGAACCATCGCAGCCGGCGAACGCCTCAAACAAATCTGGCGCGATTGCAAAACCGTCGGACTCGAACCGATCCAGTGCCCCACGCTTTACTGGAATGGTTACGGAGGACACGATATCCAGGGCATCGGCGATAAACACGTTACCTGGATTCATAATGTCTTCAACATGGACGCCATGATGTGCATCGATGACGTGGAATCCAAAAAGGGACTGCAACTCCTTACCGAAGAATCCGGCTGGAAAACCATGATCGATCGATACGGCATTCCCGAAAGCGCCGTGAAGGAAATGGCTGAAATTTTCGGCATCAGCGGCGTGTGTAATGTCCTCGGGGCGATTAAAACCGCCAGATTCTATAACATGGATAAAAATGATGTCATTGTCACTATATGCACCGACGCTATTGATCGTTATCGCACCGTTATGAAGGAAATGACGCAAAACTATGGAAAAATGGATGAAACGGAATCCGCCATCCGCCTGGTCTCCATTTTTCACAAACAAAAACTCGACTGGATTTCGGAAGGAACCAGGGAGGCAAAAAACCGCTGGCATAATCTGAAATACTACACCTGGGTGGAACAACAGGGAAAAAGCATCGAGGAACTCAATTCCCAGAAACGCGAGGATTACTGGATCGGAAAACAGGAACATGTGAAAAAAGACGACCAGATGATCCAGGAGATTCGGAAATCATAGATTTTTGATATTGAATATTTTTTTACAGGAGTTTTTTCATGGAAAAAAAGAAAATCGCCGTCATTGGCGCAAAGGGCTTTGCCGCACGCGAATTGATTACCATCCTTCTACACCACCCCGATGTCGATCTCCTTTCGCTTTATGACAAACTCGATAAAAATGAAGCCCTCGTTTCCAACTTCCCCGAATTGCGGGGATTGACGGATATTGCTATTCAACCCATTGATCCATCCAATATGAATATCGACGCCGATGTGGTCTTCCTCGCCCTTCCCCATAAAGTCTCACAGGAGTACGCCCCATCCTGTTACAACGCCGGAAAAATCGTCATCGACCTCAGCGCCGATTTCCGCTTCGAGAACATCGATCTGTATGAAAAAACTTATGCCATCTCCCATCAGGCGAAAGACCTCAACCGCAAATCCGTTTACGGACTACCCGAACTCTATCGCGATAAAATCAAAACTTCCCGCATGATCGGATCAGCCGGGTGTTATCCCACAAGCGTCATTCTCCCATGCGCCCCCCTGATGTCAACCGACTGGATCGATTTCAACTCCATCATCGCCGATTCCAAGTCCGGCGTTTCCGGCGCAGGTCGCAATCCCTCTCCCATTACCCATTATGTCTCCTGCAACGAATCGATTCGCGCCTACAGCATTGCCGGGCATCGCCATACCCCGGAAATCGAGGAAAAACTCTCCCTCCGCGCAGGAAAAAATATCAGGATTCAATTCACCCCGCACCTCACCCCTATGGATCGCGGCATCCTGAGCACGATTTATGTCAATCTCACATCGGAAAAAGAGGAGGTGGATATCCGGAAATTATACGAAGAGTTTTATCGCGCGGAACCCTTTGTACGCATTCTTCCGGAAAACCAGTTTCCCGCGACTAAACACGTCTCATTCACTAATTTTTGCGATATCGGAATCAAACTCGATAAGAGAACCAACCGCCTCATCCTGGTCAGCGCCATAGATAACCTCGTCAAAGGCGCCTCTGGCCAGGCGGTTCAATGTATGAACATCATCCTTGGGGTTAATGAAACAAACGGATTATAAATAAGGGCATTATTATTTCAACCGAGCCGCCGGGAGACGTTTGAGCTGCTGCGATCGGGGATCCACTTCGATGCCGACGGATTCAAGCGCCGTTACTCCCAGGATCGGTTCCGCGTCATCATCGCCAAATATGATTGTAGAGCCGACTATTTCCCCCATAAACTCGAGTTCTCCTGTTGTTATCTTCATCTTGACCTGAGATCCATTTGCCAGTTCATACATTCTTTCCGCTTTTGGGGATAAGCCAATCTTTCGGAGGTATTTTCCCGGCGCCAGCGTATCAACAGATCCCGTGTCCACGAGAAAAAGCCCCTCCCATTCCTTTTCCGGTTCTGCCGGATTTCGCACTTTCACTGTCACATGCGTCATTCCCATTGCGTCACGCCTCCCTATTATCTCGCCCTGAAAAAATGTATCGTCTGAATACCGCAAATCTACTGTTACTATTCATCTGTATTATGCCTTACGTCAATGATAAATTCAATAATCCTTGACCATGAAGGGATGATTGTCTTAATCCATACCTGTGTTTTTTCTCTTATATCATTGAAGGCGGTATTTATGTTATGAAAATCCCAAAAGGTTTTAAATCTATCGGCGTTGCCTGCAATATCAAAAAGAAAGACAAACTTGATCTGGCGTTGATCGTTTCCGATGCGCCCTGTTCCGGCGCCGGTTTCTTTACAAAAAACAAATTCGCAGCAGCGCCCATTCAAATCTGCCGCAAACGCCTTTCAAACGCCTCTCCCCGCGCCATCATCGCCAACAGCGGATGCGCCAATGCCTGCACAGGCAAAAGAGGACTCAGCGATGCAGAACAAACCGCCCTTCTCGTTTCAAAGGCGATTGGCTGCAAAAAACAGGAGGTTCTCGTCGCCTCAACAGGCGTCATCGGCGCATTTCTCCCAATGGATAAGATCGAACAGGGAATCAAAAATGCCACAGCGAACCTCTCCGAAAACGACTGGCTTTCCGCCGCCCGCGCCATCATGACAACCGATACGGTTCCCAAGATCGCCTCCCTCAATCTCGAAATAAACGGTTGCCCCGTTACATTTCTCGGAATGGCGAAAGGCGCAGGCATGATTCATCCCAACATGGCGACCATGCTTTCCTTCATTATAACCGATGCCAATGTATCCCCCTCCGCCCTCAAAAAAGCAGGGAGAATCGCAGTGAATCGCTCCTTCAATTGCGTCACCGTTGATGGCGACACCAGCACCAACGATACGGTTCTTTATCTTGCCAACGGTATGGCGGAAAATAAACGGATTAGCCCAAACTCCGGAGATTATAAAATCTTTGAATCCGCCCTTACGGAAATCTCCCAATCCCTTGCGCGCCAGATCGCGGCTGATGGAGAGGGCGCCACCAAATTGATCGAGGTTCGCGTTATAGGCGCAAAAACTGAAAAAGACGCCCATAAAACCGCCAACGCCGTCGCCACCTCCAACCTGGTCAAAACCGCCATTTTCGGAAAGGACGCCAACTGGGGACGCATCGTATGCGCCATCGGCTATTCCGGCGCCGATTTCGATCCGGATAAAATCACGGTTCACATTGGCGATGAACTCATCTTTTCAAAGGGCGCCCCCCAGGTAAAATCCGAAGAACGCCTGAATAAAATCCTCGAAGGACGCGAAATCCCCATCTCCATCGATCTCAAATCCGGCGCCGCCTCTTCCACTGTATGGACCTGCGACTTTTCCTGTGACTACGTCAAAATCAACGCCGACTACCGCACCTGAAACCCTGTCAATTTTGTAGATATTATTAATCCGCGACATCTTGAGGAATCTGCGGATCAATATCTTTTCGTATGGATTTCAAATCAAAAATTAACTGGGATGAATGGGATGAACGGGATAAGAAAATATCTCAAATTCATTCCCTTCATCAACAATTGACAATCGACAATGAACGATTCCCTCCCTGTAAAGGGTATAAACGAACAACATATATTTTTGTCCACTTTCCACATATCTCCCGTAAGCGGATCGATGAGCAGCGTCCCCCCATTTACTTATATTACCTGTAAATCTCACGTCGATGCCCAATGGAGATTACCATAATAAGCAGTTGATCATCATGAATTTCATATATAAATACGGTAATCGCCGATGCGAATCCGCCATGCGGGGCGTCCTGAGAGTTTCAGGCAACCTTTGGGGCGGGGATTATCAGAGAGATTTCGAACAGCAGTAATGATGCGATCCCCGTCTTTGGCGTTTATTTTAGACAGCTGCTTCTGAGCCGAACGGAGAATTTTGAGGGTATAACTCAATCCTTGCGATCCTGTTGGATTTCGCGGATAGCCTGTTCGAATGGTATG
>JAFGFK010000167.1 GCA_016931135.1 Candidatus Sumerlaeota bacterium
AAAAGATCATTCTGCCGGGGGTGGGGGCGTTCGGCGACGCCATGAGGGAGCTGGAAAAGCGGGAGCTTGCGAAAGTTCTCAGGAGCGAAGCGGAAAAGGGAAAGATCATTCTGGGAATCTGTTTGGGGCTTCAGGTTTTTTTTGAGAGGAGCGAGGAGTCTCCGGGCGTAAAAGGTTTGGGTTTGTTGCCGGGCGATGTGAGGCGTTTTGTAACGAATCTCAAGGTGCCACACATGGGATGGAACGAGCTCATCATGAAAAAAAATCCTCCGCTGTTTAGGGGGATCGATGATGGGGCGCATGTTTATTTTGTCCATTCCTATTATGTGGTTCCCCGGAATCCGGAGGATATTGCCTCCACCACGGATTACGGGGGGGAATTCGTCTCTTCCGTGTGGAGGGGGAATCTTTTGGCGACGCAGTTTCACCCGGAGAAGAGCCAGTCTGTGGGGCTCCGTATGCTGAAGAATTTTGTCGATATGGAGACCGGAAACGCATGACAAGTCTGGAAACGATCTTTTGCGGGATACGGTACGAGAATCCCTTTATCCTTGCGGCTTCTCCATCGACCGATCACCCGGACATGATTCGCCGCGCCTTTGATAGGGGATGGGCGGGGGCGGTATTGAAGACAACGTCTGTTCCCGGAACTCCCGTGCCGCTCAAATATCCCATGATCTCCGGTTTGGAATACGAGGGCAAACGCCTTCTGGCAATGGGAAACATAGACCTTATCAGCGAGCATCATGCGGATGTCGTGGCGGAACGAATCCAGGGTTTGAAAAAGGAATTCCCCCAGAAGGTTGTCGTGGCGAGCGTCATGGGAGGGAAACGGGAGGATTGGCAGAGACTTGTCGGGATGCTGGAAGAAGCCGGAGCGGACGCTATCGAGTGCAGTTTCAGTTGTCCCCAGGGAACCCTGGGTTCCAAACCGGGCGCCATGCTGGGGCAGGATATTCGACTGGTAGAAACGGTCACCAGCTGGGTAAAGAAAGCCGCAAAAAGGATTCCCGTTGTGATCAAGCTGACGCCGCAGGTCTCCGATATTGTCGATGCGGCGCTTGCGGTGAAGAGAGGCGGGGGAGACGGCGTATGCGCATCGAACACGATCCCTTCCCTGATGGGAATTGACATGAAGACCCTTCGTCCGATTCCCGATGTGGGGGGATTGTCCTGTTACAGCGGCTTGTCGGGCCCTGCGATCAAGCCAATCACCCTTCGCGTGATAGCGGAGATCGCGCGCAATACGGGCATGCAGGTAACGGGAACGGGCGGAGCCATGAACTGGAGGGACGCCGTTGAATTTCTCCTGTTGGGGGCAAGGAACGTCCAGTTCTGCACAGCAGTCATGCGTTACGGATTCCGGATCATTGAACAGCTGACAGATGGACTGGCTGTATTCATGGAAACGCATGGATTCGAGCGGGTGGAAGAGATGACAGGACATTCCCTCAAGTATATAACCACGCATGATCGATTGCCGAATATTACGAAGGGGTTTTCCAGGATCGATCCGAAGAAGTGTATCCGGTGCGGGTTATGTTATGTGGCGTGCCGTGATGGGGGGCATGGAGCGATTACGATGAAAAAGAGCCGCCTTCCGGTTGTGGATCGCGAGAAATGCGTGGGATGCGGTTTATGCGAAGCCGTGTGCCCTGTAACGGGATGTATCCATATTGCATTTTAGTCAAAAATACTATTGTAATGAAAAAAGAAGAATGTTAAGTAAATCAAAATCATTACGGATGAAAATAAAGAATCATTAATCAGGCGAAGGATGAAAAGATGAGGTATGCATGGTTTATTACGGTTGGTATCTTATTATTATGCGGTTGTCACCGTCAAACAGTAATTATAAAAGAAGCAGGGGAGGATGCCATGGAAAAAAAGGTGGAAGAAATCCTGGGTCAAATGACTTTGGAGGAAAAGCTGGATTATATAGGGGGACACGAGGGTTTTTATATTCGCGCAATCGAGCGGTTGAACCTGCCCGCCATCTGCATGGCGGATGGTCCCATGGGAATGCGCAATTACGGACCTTCGACAACGTATCCCGCGGGGATCGGTCTTGCCGCGACATGGAATCTCGAACTGGCGGAGGCGTTTGGAAAAGCGGCGGCGCGGGATGGCAGGGCGCGGGGCGTTCACATCTGGCTTGCCCCTGGGTTGAATATTTACCGGCTTCCAACATGCGGTCGTAATTTCGAGTATTTCGGGGAGGATCCTTATCTGGCGTCGCGCATGGCTGTGGGAGTTGTGAAAGCTGCGCAAAGCGGGGGAACGCTCGCCACGATAAAGCATTACGCCTGCAACAATCAGGAGGATGGACGAACGATCGTCAGTACGGAAATCGACGATCGTACGCTTCGGGAGATTTATCTGCCGGCATTCCAGGCTGCCATTATCGAGGGAGACGCGGCGTGCGTGATGAACGCCTATAACCTTGTGAACGGATACTGGTGCACGGAGAACGATTACCTGAACAACAAGATATTGAAAGAGGAATGGGATTTTGACGGAATTTTGATGTCGGACTGGGGGGCGACGCATCATGCGCTGGAGGCGGCAAAATACGGTCTCGATCTGGAGATGCCCTCGGGGGAATTCATGAACCGGAAGAATCTCATGCTCGCGATCGAGAAAGGGGAGCTGGATGAGGATGTCATCGATGACAAAGTTCGGCGTATTATACGAATTATTTTGCGCCACGGTTTTTGTGACAGGCCGCAGAAGATAGACTCTATTCCCCTGGATGATCCGGAAAACGCAAAGGTTGCGCTTCAAATGGCGCGCGAGGGGATCGTTCTCCTCAAGAATGAAAAAAATACATTGCCGCTGGACGCTGTAAAGATCAAGACCATAGCCGTGATCGGGCCCAATGCCCATCCGGCTGTTCCAGGCGGCGGAGGCAGTTCCAGGGTTGAACCTTTTCACGCGGTGAGCGCGCTGGATGGAATAAAGGCAAGGCTTGGTGAGAATGTTGAGGTAATGTATGAGCCCGGGATCGAGGTTCCGGATGTTCCGGCAATGGCGGAGGAATCGAAGTTCGAGCACACGACACCGGAAGGTGTGGTGAAAGATGGGCTGTGGGCTGAATATTTCAAAAACAAGGGGCTGAAGGGCAAACCGGCGCGCAAGGATTCGGTGTCAAAAATAAATTTCAACTGGGGCGAGGGCGGACCCGAAGGCGTTGGCGTGGATGAATTTTCCATTCGCTTTACAGGACGCATCAAGCCGGAAAAGGATGGTCTTTATCTTTTTTCCACACGATCGGATGACGGCATACGCGTGTTTCTGGATGGCGAGAGGATTCTGAATGACTGGTCGAATCATGCAGAGCGGATTCAGTCTGTTGTGCGCGAGCTGAAAGCGAACAGAACTTATGATATCAAGATTGAATATTACGAAGACAAGGGGTTGGCTGTTGCGCAGTTCGGCTGGAAATATCAGGAAGTCGGAAGGGATTCGAAAGCCGTGGCGTTGGCGGGAAAAGCCGATGTTGCGGTTGTGTGCGTTGGATTCCGTCCATCCGAAGAATCAGAGGGTTCCGACCGATCTTTTGCGTTGTTGCCGGGCCATGCAGAATTGATCGTATCTGTATCACAGGTCAATCCGAGAACCATAGTTGTTTTAAACAGCGGCGGCGGGGTAGCATGGGATGGGTGGCTCGAGGGAGTTCCGGCGCTGCTTCACGCTTGGTATCCGGGGCAGGAGGGGGGTACGGCGATTGCAGAGATTCTCTTTGGTGATGTCAATCCCTCCGGAAAGATTCCCGCAAGTTTTGAAAAACGCATTGAGGACAATCCCTCGTTTCCCTTTTACTATTCCGTGGAGGATAAAACCGTGCATTACAAGGAAGGGATATTTGTAGGGTACCGCGGTTATGACAGCAAGGGGATAGAGCCTCAATTCTGTTTCGGACATGGTCTTTCCTATACCGCCTTTGAATATTCAAATATGGAAATCACGCCGGGAAGCGTTTCTCGTGGGGACAGCGTAGAGGTGACATGCCAAGTGAAAAACACGGGTTCCAGGGAAGGGGCGGAAGTGGTACAGGCGTATGTGGGGGATGTTGAGAGCAGGCATCCCAGGCCTCCGAAGGAGCTCAAGGGATTTCAAAAGGTCTTTTTGAAAGCGGGAGAGGCGAAAAGGGTAAAGATAACGCTCGGGCCGGAGGCTTTTTCGTATTTTGATCCGGACAGGAAGGCGTGGGTGGTGGAAACGGGTCGATTTGACGTTTTGATAGGGGCGTCGTCCCGCGATATTCGTTTAAAGGGATCTTTGGATTTGAAATAAACCCGGGAATGACCGGTTTTCGGAAAAAGCGCGGATTTGCTTATTTATGCGGACGCATTCCGTTCCCCTTACTATTTGTTTTTTGATGTATTTTTTCTTTTGACTTTTGTTGGCGGATTGTGGTTGGAATATCAATTGTAAACTGTATCGTTCCCTTGTTCATCGTCGATAGATAATAAGGAGGTCAATTATGAGAGTATTTGTATTGGGTTTACTCTTTCTTTCGGTGTTGCTT
>JAFGFK010000168.1 GCA_016931135.1 Candidatus Sumerlaeota bacterium
GACGGCATCATTTTCCTTTCCAGCATCGAGATAGAAAGCGCGGTGCACAAGTTCATTTCCGTTTTGAAGATGCGGGGAGGGGAGTTCATCAGCGATCTGCGGGAAGTAAGGTGCGGCGACAGAGGACTTTATGTTCTGGATAAATTTGTCGGATTGAGCGGCATACTGGCTGGCAATCCGCAGGGACAATACAAGAAAACCGTGGAGGAGATTTTCCAGCCCCTTTATTTTGTCAGGGATTTTATCGGGGTTCTGTGTTCCCCGGATATTCCCGAGGAACAGAAAAAACAGGTTATGGAAAATCTTAAGGGAGAGGTTCATAAACTGGTCGACAAGTTGAAAGATCATTTCCGCGTGGAAAAGTGACGGATATGGAAAAAATTACCAGAACTATATTGATTGTGGATGACTCGGAAAGCATCCGCACCATTTTGAAGCTCACGCTGCAATTCAAGGGTTACAAAATCATGGAAGCCGGGGATGGGGAGGAAGGGTATAAAATCCTGCAGAAGGATTCCTGCGACCTTTTGATCACTGACCTTGCCATGCCGCACATGTCAGGGTTGGAGCTGATTGACAAAGTGCGCGGGGAATTGAATCTGGACAGTCTCCCTGTGATTATCTGTACAGCGGAGGAGACCCCCGATCCGGGGGTTTATATAAAAAGGGGCGCCACTCAGGTATTGATGAAACCCGTTTCCCCCCTTGATCTTCTTAAAACCGTGGAAACCCTTTTATCCGTGTAGATTGTTCCCCGGGAATGAGATATCAGCCAGCTTTCTTTGAAGAGAATCAATAAAAACCTGTAATTCCTCGTGAGATATTTTCCTGATAATAAAATCGGGAATCTCGTATACTTTGATCTGAGAGAGAATAAAAGAAAGCGTGGCGGGATCGAATCCCGCGTCTTTTTTCTTTGCATGGGAAAGGGTTTCCATGATGGGAAATCCCTTTGCAGCGGTTTTAATGATTTAGATTTTTCCCGGTTCACGCCAGGCTCCTATGATATAGTTCCAGAAATCCCTTCTACGCCCTAAAAATCTTTGAATTCTTGGGAAGGAATCGGCTACTTCCACAGGGGTAAGGTAATCCCATACCTCAGAGATGGGGGATTCCCTCATTATCCACGCCATGAGCAAATCCCGATCCCACTGTTTAGAATCCCGCAGCCTCCGGCGAATCTCCGAAACCGTCCAATTCCGATCCCAGCAAAAAGACGGGAATTTTTCTTCTTCTATTGTATGTTGGAACTCTTTTGCCACAACTACGCCCTTTTCGAGAATCCGGAAATATATTTATCTTACTTTTATATTCCCACAGGAGAATTAATGTTTTTTTATGAAATATTCTATATTTTATCAATCACAAAATTTACATATTCCGGTTGCCGGGCATTTTAGATATTTTCCTGTTCGATGATTACGGTGAGTTCTTCTGTTTGGGAAAAATGATGCCCACGATATCTGTTTCATAATTTCTAAAGGTGATGTAATTACCCTGCATCCAGAGCAAAACCCTGCATGTATCTCCGGCAACACACACAGGGCGTATGTTGTCTTTTAGAGAATTTTTAGTAACAGGAATCCATTTCAGAGGCTTCTGAAATTCATCATTCGGGATTCGGGCGCGGTAAATTTCATATTTTTCCGTACCGGTTTTATTTCCCGTTTCCGGATGCACATTGGACGATATATACAGGATGCGCGGATCAACCGGATCAAGGGTTATAAGTCCCGTATAAAAATCCTGCTCCGGATAAAGACATCTTCCCGCATACGCCACTTCCCGATCCTGCCATTTCACGCCATCCCAGAAGGCATAACGGTAGCGATGGTCTTCGTTTGTCTTATGGACTGAATACCCGATATGCGCATAACCTTTTTCATCCAGGCGTATGGAGCTTGTCCAGGCGATATTATCCAGATCGCCCTGAAAAATCAGTTCCGCTTCACGAGGAGTAAGGGGTCCCTGTTCTTTCAGATCCTTGATGACATCTCCTTTGGCATTGTAAAATTTTCCATTGCCAAACGAGGCAAAGTAAATGCTGCATCCCTTGTTCAATTTTTTCTGAAAGCTGGAAGGATGCGCCTCTGTAAAAGAGAAAAATATCCTGTCCAAGCCGTTTGATACATAGCGGACATAGGGGCGGTTCCTGGTCTTGATTTCGTTGAATATGAACTGTCCTCCCTTGTTCCAGGTTTCGCCATGGTCTTCGGAAAAAATGAAGAATGGATGGAAGGTGGGTCCATCGCGATAAAAATTGTAAAGAATGCCGTCCTTTGGAAGGTGGTAAATATTCATGTAGGTGATTCCGGTTGGTCCGCCATGATCGTATATTTTTTCCATGCCCCATTCCAGGGGATTATCCGGCGCGGAGATTCTGTAGTAGTGCTTGGGATCGCCTTTTTTTCCATGCCTGGCATACATGGCAAGGACGCTGCCATCGGGGCGGGAATATAATGCCGGGGCGTCATGATCATCCTGTTCGAATCCTTCATGAAGAATCTTTTCGCCGGAACTATTGCCCTGTATCATATCATAAACGCCGACCTTGATGTCTCCGCCCCTGCCTGAAACAGCGCCGACCACCAGGTTTCCCTTATGAATTATCGCGCGTTCATCCTGAAACCAGCACCATCCCCC